>JAUZEI010000567.1 GCA_030839105.1 Actinomycetota bacterium | reverse complement strand
CCGGTGGCGATCGTGTTGCGCCCGGAGCAGAGGCCGTGGTCGCCGCTCGGGCCCAAGATCTCTGCGATTCTCCCGTTGGAGGCGTCACGCGCCGCCGCGCGCCGGCTCTTCACGCGCGTGACCTGGGTGCTCCTCGTCTCGGCCGCCGCCGCCTTCGTCGCGGCGCTCACCGGTGCGGGTTCCGCGGTCTTGCTTCTGGCCGCGGCGGCGCTCGTCGCGTACGCAGCGTTGGTGTTGGCCGGCGAGGTGCGCTGGATCGGTTCCAAGGCTTCCCCGGTCGAAGGCGAGGTCGTGCTGACGCGCGTCGACCGCGCGTTCGCCCGGGCCGTCGACGAGCAGTATCACCGCTGACTCGCGGTGCCGAGATCAGTCCGGGACTTCGGTGCGTCCCAGCTCGCGGAGGCGCGCCCGCAGGCGGGTGGCGGCGTCGTCGAGCGCGTCGAAATCGGGAGACGGGTCGGCGTGCGCGAACGTCAGCTCGTCCGGGCTGTTGATCGGCACGACATGGAGATGCGTGTGCGGCACCTCCTCGCCGACGATCAACATCCCGATCCGGCGCGGCTTCCATTCGAGATCCTGGGCGCGGCCGATCTGTTGCGCGACCGCGAACAGGTGCGCGGCGAGCTCGGGCTCCAGGTCGATCCAGTGATCGACCTCGGCGCGGGGCACGACGAGCGTATGCCCGGGCATCATCGGCGCGATCGACATGAAGGCAACTACGCGGTCGTCCTTCCACACGAACTCGCCCGGAAGCTCGCCGGCGATGATCCGGCTGAAGATGCTCGGCACTCGTCCTCCGTCGTCGTGCTTCGGTGTCGACCAATACTCAGTCGACGGGGCCGGCGCCGTCGACCGCGCGCACGACCAGCGGCATCGGCGTCAGTCCGGTCGCGGAAACGTAGCGCGAGCAGGCCCGCGTCACGACCTCCTCGACGTCTTCCGACGGCACGAGCGCGACCGCGCATCCTCCGAATCCCGCGCCCGTCAGGCGGGCGCCGTACCCGCCGGCTCCCACGAGCGCGTCGGCCAGCACGTCGAGCTCCGGCGTCGACACCCGAAAGTCGTCGCGCAACGACGCATGACTCTCGTCCATGAGTCCGCCGCAGAGCTCCAGGTCTCCGGCCACCAGCGCGTCGACGAACGCGAGTGTCCGCCGGTTCTCCGACACCACATGGCGCGCGATCGGGTCGTCGGCTACCTGATCGATGGTCGCGTCGCGCAGCGTGCTGATGCCGAGACGGGCGGCCGCCGCTTCGCACGCCGCGCGTCGTTCCGCGTAGGCGCTGTCCTCGAGACGACGAGCGAGCCCGGTGTGGACGACGACGACGGCGACGGAATCGGGGAGCGGAACCGGCACGATGTCGAGGCTCCCGCAGTCGAGCAACAACGCGTGGCCGGCCCGCCCGAACACGGATGCGATCTGGTCCATGACCCCGCACGGCACACCCGTCGCAGTCTGCTCGGCCTCCTGCGCGATCAACGCGACGGACCGCGGCGAGGTGGTGTAGCCGCCCACCTCGCCTGCGAGGATTGCGAAGGCGACCGCGAAGGCCGCGCTCGAGGAGAGCCCCGAGCCGACCGGAACGGTGGAGGTCACGTCGGCGTCGAAGCCGACCGCCGGCCGATCGGGGTGCGAGAGCAATCGCAGTACGCCTGCGACGGATCGCCCCCACTCCGGAACGACCCGCCTGGGATCCTCGAATCCGTCGGCGGGGATCTCGACGACGCCTTCGAGGGCGTCCGACCGCGCCACGACGATGCCGTCGGTGCGAGCCACTGCTCGGACGACCACCTCGCGATCGATGGCCACCGGCAGGCAGAAGCCGTCCTGGTAGTCGGTGTGGTCACCGATCAGATTCACGCGCCCGGGCGCGCGTACGACGTACACGGGCCGAATCTACGGCGGTACCCTTGTCTGCATCAGCCTTCGGGAGGGCACATGGGTCGGTTCCAGAACTCCATCGCACTTGCCAAGTCGTCATGGCAGGTCTTGCGGGACGACAAGCACCTCACGATCCTCCCGCTGCTGTCGTTGCTCTCGACGATCGTCCTGGCGGTCGCGGTGCTCTTGCCGATCGGCCTCATCGCCCGCGACGGAAGCGGCAACTACAACGCATCGAAGCCACTCGTGTGGGTGCTCGGCTTCCTCGGCAGCGTCGCGCTCACCTACATCGTCGTGTTCTTCAACGCCGCGCTCGTGTTCGCGGCGAACAGCCGGTTCCAGGGCGACGCCGTATCGGTCAGCGACGCGATCGCCGCCGCGCGCGCACGCTCCCACGTGCTCTTGCCGTGGGCGATCGTCAGCGCAACCGTCTCGGTTGTGCTGCGCGCGGTCGAGCAACGCGGCGGGATCATCGGCCGCATCGTGGGCAGCATCGCCGGCGTCGCCTGGTCGGTCGTCACCTTCTTGGTCCTGCCCGTGCTCGTCTTCGAGGGCATCGGACCGATCGCGGCGGTGAAGCGCTCGGGTGAATTGTTCAAGCACACCTGGGGCGAGAACCTGATGACGAACGCCGGGATCGGCATTGTCGGGTTCATCGGTGTCGTCGCCGGTGTGGTGCCGCTCCTGTTGTTCCTCGCCGTCGGTGGCCCGATCGCCGTCCTGGGCATTGCCCTGTTCGTGCTCTGGTGCGTCGCGGTCTTCCTGGTCACGTCGACGCTCACCGGCATCTTCCAGGTGGCGCTCTACCGGTTCGCCACCGGTGCGCCCGTTCCGGGCTTCGAGCCTACGCAGCTGTCAGGTTCGTTCCGCACGCGCGGCGCGAGGCCGGGCCGGGGTCTGTTCGGCGGCGGCAACGGCGGCGGCTTCCCGACCACGTAGGGATCGGGCCTATCGCTCCGACGCGCTGCGACCGGCGCCGGCCGCGGCGCGCATCGACCAGGCGACGGGCTCGAGCCCCGTTCGAGCGCGGTAGCTCTCGACGGCCCGCTCCGCGATCTCCGCCGCCGATGTCGACGCGCAGAGCGCGACAACGCACCCGCCGAAGCCCGCGCCGGTGAGTCGGGCGCCGAACGCGCCCGCGTCGACGAGGCATTCGACGAGCGCGTCGAGCGCGGGGATCGAGACCTGCATGTCGTCGCGCGACGACGCGTGACTCGCGAGCATGAGCGGCCCGAGCGCGTCGAGATCGTGCTCGCGCAGCGCAGTCGCGAATTCGCGTACGCGCCGCATCTCGGTGACCGCGTGACGGCCGCGAGGATTGTCTCGTACCTGTTCGATGGTCGCGTCGCGCAGCACCC
>JAUZEI010000562.1 GCA_030839105.1 Actinomycetota bacterium | reverse complement strand
GTCCTCGGGGTCGGCGCCGTAGAGCCGGGCCACGTCGACGCCCTTGTCGTGGAGCTCCGCGACCCTGGTGGCGGCCCGCTCACGGAGCTCGGAGAGCTCGCCGAACTGGATCGACTCGGTCGGACAGGCCTGCGCACACGCCGGCTTCTGCCCGTCCTTGAGGCGGTCGTAGCAGAGGGTGCACTTGAAGACCCGACCGTCGTCGGGCCGTTGGTCGATGACGCCGTACGGGCACGCAGGTACGCAGTATCCGCACCCGTTGCAGATGTCCTGCTGGACGACGACGGTGCCGAACTCGGTGCGGAAGAGCGAACCGGTCGGGCACACGTCGAGGCAGGCTGCCTCCGTGCAGTGCTTGCAGACGTCGGACGACATCAGCCAGCGGAACTGACCGGCCCCCGCGGCGGCGCCGACCTCTTCCGTGGTCGCCGGCACTTGAATCCGCTTCGGTTGCTCGATGAACGCGACGTGGCGCCACGTGTTCGCACTCAACGCCTGCGTGTTGTCGTACGACATGCCGGTGAAGACGAGGCCGTCCTCCGGCACCAGGTTCCACTCCTTGCACGCGACCTCGCACGCCTTGCACCCGATGCAGACCGAGGTGTCGGTGAAGAAGCCCATGCGCGGAGGCGCGTCGACGTAGCCACTGGCGCGCGCCGGGTCCGGACCGTTCTCGAAACCCGAGCGCGTGCCCGCGGGGCTCATCCCCTGACCTCCATGCCGGTCTGCGCGGTGATGCCGGCGCGGCGCCGGTATTCGGCGACGAGCTCCAGTCGCGCCGGCCCTCTGGGGCGCCGGCCGGGGAGAATGTCGGCGGCGAGCGCCTTGACCTCTTGGATATGCACGTTCGGGTCGAGCGCGATCGCGGTGAGCTCGTTTGCAGAATCGCCGGTCGACAGACCGTTCGGGCCCCAGTGGAACGGAATGCCGATCTGATGCACGACGCGTCCGGTGACGGTGAGCGGCGCCATGCGCTCGGTGACGAGCACACGCGCTTCGATCGCGCTCCGTGCGGTGATGATCGTCGCCCACCCCGTGTGCTCGAGCCCTCGTTCGGCGGCGAGCTGGGGGGAGACCTCGCAGAAGAACTCCGGTTGCAGCTCCGAGAGGTACGGCGTCCAGCGGCTCATTCCCCCGGCGGTGAAGTGCTCGGTGAGTCGGTACGTCGTGAGCACGAACGGGTACACGTCGGCGCCGGGCTCCTTGCCGCTCGGTTGATACCGGTTCTGCTCGTGCGAGTACACCTGCCGTACCGGGCTGCGCTGTTGCGAGTACATCGGATTCTCCACCGGAGATTCCTGGGGCTCGTAGTGCGCGGGAAGCGGGCCGTCGATGAGGCCGGCCGGCACGTACAGCCAGCCTTTGCCGTCGGACTGCATGATGAACGGGTCGATGCCCGACAACGCGTCGGCTCCCTTCGCCCCTTCGGGCGGGCGGTAGGCCGGCGGCGTCGTCGCGACGAAATCGGGCACGTCCTCGCCCGTCCACCTCTGCTTCCGATCGTCCCACCACACGAGTGCCTTGCGCGCGCTCCACGGCCGGCCTTCGGGGTCGGCCGAGCTCCGGTTGTAGAGGATGCGACGGTTCGCGGGCCACGACCAACACCACTCGGGGCCGAGCCAGTTCTGCTCGGATCCGGGTTTGCGGCGCGCCGCTTGGTTCACGCCGTGCGCGTAGACACCGCAATAGATCCAGCAGCCGCACGTCGTGGAACCGTCGTCCTTCAGCTGCGTATATGTGTCGAGCGGATTGCCGTGGTGATCGCGTCCGTTGATCTCCGCGAGCACGGCGTCGGCGTTCGGTTCGGCGAGGCGGCCCTCGGTGGGATAGTCCCACGTCAGATCCAGGAGTGGTCGGTCCATCTCGTCGGTCGAGTCCGCGAGCTTCTCGCGCAGCTTGCGCCCGAGGTGATACATGAACCACAGATCACTGCGCGCGTCGCCGGCCGGTTCCACGGCCTCGTAGTGCCACTGCACCATGCGATTCGTGTTCGTGAAGCTGCCGCTCTTTTCGGTGTGCGCGGCGGCCGGGAAGAAGAACACCTCGGTCGCGATGTCCTCGGTCACGAGCTCGCCGCTGTCGATCTCCGGACCGTCCTTCCACCAGGTCGCGCTCTCGATGAGTGAGAAGTCGCGCACCACGAGCCATTCGAGCTTCGCCATCCCGAGTCGTTGCATGCGTCCGTTCGCGGAGCCGACCGCCGGATTCTCGCCGAGGATCATGTAGCCCTTGCACACGCCGTCGAGCTGCGCCATCACCGTGTCGTAGGTGCTATGCGTGCCGGTGAGTCGCGGCAGATAGTCGAAGCAGAAGTCGTTGTCCGCGGTTGCCGCGTCTCCCCACCACGCCTTGAGCAGACTGACCGTGTACGACTTCATCTCCGCCCAGAAGCCTTTTTCGGCCGACTCGTCCTTCACGTACGTGGCGAGATCGTCCTGCGCTCGTTCTCGCGCCTGCGGCATCGGCAGGTAGCCGGGCAAGAGGTTGTAGAGCGTCGGGATGTCGGTCGATCCCTGGATACTCGCGTGGCCCCTCAACGCCATGATCCCGCCGCCGGGGCGGCCGATGTTGCCGAGCAGGAGTTGCAGGATCGACGCGGCCCGGATCGTCTGCGCGCCGTCGGTGTGCTGGGTCCAGCCGAGCGCGAACACAAACGCGCTCGTTCGGTCGCGGTTGGAGTTGTCGGTCAGCTGCCGGCACACGAGGTCGAACAGCTCCGCGGGGATACCGCACGTCTCCGCGACCTTGTCGGGCGTGTAACGCGCGTAGTGCCGCTTGAGAATCTGGAAGACACAGCGCGGATTCTGCAGAGTCGGGTCGGTCTCGGGCGCGCCGCGCAACGCGGGCCCGCCCGAGCCGTGCGACTCCGAACGCCCGCCATGCTTGTGACTGGAGGACCCGCCGACGCCGGTCGACGCCTGTGCCGACATTCCCTCGTACTGCCAACCGTCGCCGTCGTACGAGCGATCTTCGACGGACAATCCGGAGAACACGCCGTCGAGATCTTCCGTGTCGCGAAAGTCGGGCCGGATCAGGGTCGAAGCGTTCGTGTAGTTCAGCACGTACTCGTGGAACCACTTGTCGTTCGCGAGGACGTAGTTGACGAGACCACCGAGGAACGTGATATCGCTGCCGGCGCGGATCGGAACGTGCACATCGGCGAGCGCACTCGTCCGGGTGAAGCGCGGATCGACGTGGATGACGGTGGCCCCGCGCTCCTTCGCCTCCACCACCCACTGGAAGCCCACGGGATGCGCCTCCGCGAAGTTCGAACCCTCGATGACGATGCAGTCGGCGTTCTGCAGATCCTGCATGCACGTCGTCGACCCGCCCCGCCCGAACGACGTACCGAGTCCGGCGACCGTGGAGCTGTGGCACACGCGCGCCTGGTTCTCGATCTGGACGATGCCGAGCGCGGTCAGCAGCTTCTTGATGAGGTAGTTCTCTTCGTTGTCGAGCGTCGCGCCACCGAGACCTGCGATGCCGAGGGTGTGGCGCGCGCGATAGCCGTCGTCGGAGCTCCATCGAAACGTGTGGCGGCGCGTGTCGACGATTCGCTCGACGACCATGTCGAGCGCCGTCTCGAGATCCAGGGATTCCCAATCGGTTCCGTGCGGACGCCGGTACAGCACCTCGTGGCGGCGCGACTCGCCGGTCGTGAGTTGCAACGACGCGGAACCCTTCGGACACAGTCGCCCGCGACTCACCGGCGAATCCGGATCGCCCTCGATCTGGACGACCTTCTCGTCCTTCACATAGACGTTCTGCGCACAGCCCACCCCGCAATACGGACAGATCGATTTCACGACCCGGTCGGCGGTCGCGGTGCGAGGTTGCAAGGCCGCGGAGGCGGCCGACTGCGCCGCGGTGCCTCGTCCGAACGCATCGCCGTCCCGCGCCTGACGCAGGACGGGCCACGGCAGCTTCACCCGCCCGGACCTCCTCGATGGACTCCTGTTCCGCTGAGCGCCTCGACACCTACCCCCGAGGCCTCCCCGGAAACCTGGTGCCGTTCTACGGGGGCGACGCGCTCAGCGTGATCGCCGCACTCGACCGAGACGCCGGTCGAGACGAGCGTGGAGCACTGCGGCGCGAGCGGCGTTCGCGCCCGGCCCACCGTGCACTCCTCCTCCCGGATGTGCCGATGCCGAACCGAGGAACAGCCCGCGGATCGGCGTCTCGGCGCGACCCAGGCCGGGCACGGGCCGGAATACCAGCTGTTGGTGCAGTTGCGCGGTGCCCCCGTTGATCGCGCCGCCGACCAGGCTCGCGTTCTCCGTCTGGAAGCCGCTCGGGGTCAGCACGTGCCGGCCCCGGATCAGCTCGCGGAACCCGGGCGCGTGCGACTCGACGACGTCTTCCATGGTGTCGACGAGCTTGGCGATCACACCGGGGTCGGTCGACACGGGTGAACGCTCGGGGTGCGGGACGTGCGTGTACGCCCATGCCGTCTCCCGACCTGCCGGCTGGCGCGACGGATCCGTCATGCTCTGCTGTCCGACGATCAGGAACGGTTCACGGGGAATCTCTCCGCAGACGAGCTCCGCCATCGTCCGCGTGAGCGCGTCGACACTTTCGGCGAGGTGCACGGTGCCCGCGGCGCGTGCCGGTGCGGCCGTCCACGGAATCGGACCGTCCAGGTTCCAGTCGACCTTCACGGTGCCGTTGTCCCACTGGAACTGCGACAGACGTGCACGGAACGCGGGCGGTAGGTCTTCCTCATGTAGCAGCGATCGGTAGAGCACGGGCGCCGAAACGTCGGCGACGACCGCGCGCGCCGCGTCGACGACGTCACCGGCATGCGTCTGCACCGCGACGGCGCGATCGCCACGCACGATCACCTCGCGCACCGCCGCGTTGCACTCGACCCGGCCGCCGAACGATTCGAGTCGGTGCACGAGCGCTGCGGTCAATGACCCGGCGCCGCCGGCGGGCACGGGGAAACCCACGCTCTGTCCGAGGGAACACATCAACCACCCGAAGAACCCGCTCATCGTTCCTTCCGGAGGCAGGTCGGCGTGCAGCGCGCTCCCTGCGATGAGTCGACGGGCCGCCGCGCCGCGGAACTGTTCCTCGCCGAGGCGGCGGACCGGTAGGAGCGAGAACCGGGCGAACTCGACGTACTCGCGCGGCGACATCCGCCGTGCGAAACGTGCGAGCGCGCCCACCGGCGGAAAGGGCGTGAAGAGCGCGCCCAGGAGCGCGCCCTCGAGGCGCAACCAGCGGTCGTAGAGCGCGCGCCAGGCGTCGCCGTCGCCCGGGTGGTCCTCGTCGAGGCTCCGGGCCGTGACCTCGAGATCACGGGAAAGCACCGGGCACGAGCCGTCGAGTGCGGGATGCGCGACGACCAAAGGTGCGTGCAGCCACCGGAGCCCGTGTTCTTCCAGGCGCAGCGATGCCAGGACGGGAGACGCAGCGCCCAGGGGATAGAACGCGCTGCACACGTCGTTGACGTAGCCCGGTTCGATGAGCTCGGTCGAGCGGACGCCGCCGCCGGGCGTGGCGCCCGCCTCCAACACCACGACGCGCCAACCCCGTTCGGCCAGGAGGTTCGCCGCGACAAGCCCGTTGGGGCCCGCCCCGACCACGACCGCGTCGACGGCGCTCACGTCCGGCGCCCAGCGCCGCGTCCGATCACATACCGGCGCATACCCCATCGGAGGCGGGGCAAACTGGCCCGCCGCCGGCCGTGACCGTCGCAGCGCGCCGGTACCTGGCCGGGATGGCGAAGGATCGGCCCGGGCTCGGCTCCGGCCGGCTCGAGCGAGGCGGCGCGGTGGCGGCTACGCCACCCGTAACGGCGTCATCGTCTCCAGCCACGCACCGAGCTGATCGGCCGGGAGCGGACGGCTGATCACGTAACCCTGCGCGATGTCACAGCCCATGTCGCGGAGCGCAGCCCACGT
>JAUZEI010000522.1 GCA_030839105.1 Actinomycetota bacterium | reverse complement strand
CTCAACGAGCGCAAGGCGCACCAGAACTACGTGAAGGCCGCGGGCAAGGGCATCCTCAAGGTGATGTCGAAGATGGGGATCTCGACCGTCGCCTCCTACACCGGTGCCCAGATCTTCGAGGCGATCGGGTTGGCCCGCACCGTTGTCGACGAGTACTTCACCGGCACCGCGAGCCGGATCGAAGGTGTCGACCTCGACGTCATCGCGTCGGAGATCGCGTCACGGCATCAGCTCGCGTTCCCCGACCGGCCCGAGGAGCTCGCGCACCGTGAGCTTCCCGTCGGCGGTGAGTACCAGTGGCGACGCGAGGGCGAGTACCACCTGTTCAATCCCGAAACCGTGTTCAAGCTGCAGCACTCGACGCGTTCCGGGCGTTACGACGTGTTCAAGCAGTACACGAAGCTCGTCGACGAACAGTCCCGCCGCATCGCGACGTTGCGCGGACTCTTCGAGCTGCGACTGGGTCAGCGGCCGGCGGTCCCGATCGACGAGGTCGAATCCGTCGCCACGATCGTGAAGCGGTTCTCCAGCGGCGCGATGAGCTACGGGTCGATCTCGAAGGAAGCTCACGAGAACATCGCGATCGCGATGAACCGCCTGGGCGCGCGCTCGAACACCGGCGAGGGCGGCGAAGATCCCGACCGCTTCGTGCGCGACGCCAACGGCGACTCGCGCCGCAGCGCCATCAAACAGGTCGCCTCGGGCCGGTTCGGGGTGACGAGCGAGTACCTCGTCAACGCCGACGACCTCCAGATCAAAATGGCGCAGGGCGCCAAGCCGGGGGAGGGCGGCGAGCTCCCGGGGCACAAGGTGTACCCGTGGATCGCGAAGACGCGACACTCGACGCCCGGAGTCGGGCTCATCTCGCCGCCGCCGCACCACGACATCTACTCCATCGAGGATCTCAAGCAGCTGATCCACGACCTGAAGAACGCGAACAACCGGGCGCGGGTGCACGTGAAGCTCGTGGCCGAGGTCGGGGTCGGCACGGTGGCGGCGGGAGTGTCGAAGGCGCACGCCGACGTCGTGCTGATCTCCGGTCACGACGGCGGCACGGGCGCGGCGCGGCTCACGTCGATCAAGCACGCGGGCGCGCCGTGGGAGCTCGGCCTCGCCGAGACCCAACAGACGCTGTTGTTGAACGGGTTGCGCGACCGCATCGTCGTCCAGGTCGACGGGCAGTTGAAGACGGGCCGCGACGTTGTTGTCGCGGCGTTGCTCGGCGCCGAGGAGTTCGGGTTCGCTACCGCGCCGCTCGTGGTGAGTGGTTGCGTCATGATGCGCGTGTGTCATCTCGACACGTGCCCGGTCGGCGTTGCCACCCAGAACCCCGAGCTGCGCAAGAAGTTCAACGGCAAGCCGGAGTTCGTCGTCAACTTCTTCGAGTTCATCGCGGAGGAAGTACGCGAGCACCTGGCCGCGCTGGGCTTCCGCTCCATCGAGGAGGCGATCGGCCACGTCGAGATGCTCGACGTGCGCCGCGCCGTCGACCACTGGAAGGCGCGCGGCCTCGACCTCTCGCCGATCCTGGCCCCGCCGGTGAACAAGTACGAGCAGAGCCTCTTCTGCACCAAGCCGCAGGATCACGGGCTCGACAAGGCGCTCGACCAGCAACTCATTGTCGACGCGCGTGAGGTGTTGGAGCAGGGTCACGGCCAGCTGCGAAAGTCGTACGACATCCGCAACACGAACCGGACGGTCGGCACGATGCTCGGGGCGGAGGTGACGCGCGCCTGGGGTGGCGACGGCCTTCCCGACGGCTCGATCGACCTGACGTTCCACGGTTCGGCCGGGCAGAGCTTCGGCGCGTTCGTGCCGCGCGGCATGACGCTGCGGCTCGAAGGCGACGCGAACGACTACTTCGGCAAAGGCCTCTCGGGCGGCACGCTCACGTTGCGGCCGGCCCGCACCGCGAAGTTCGTCGCGGAAGAGAACATCATCGCGGGCAACGTCATCCTCTACGGGGCGACCGGCGGCGACGTGTTCATCCGCGGGGTCGTGGGTGAGCGGTTCTGCGTGCGCAACTCGGGTGCGACCGCGGTCGTCGAAGGCGTCGGTGATCACGGCTGCGAGTACATGACGGGCGGACGCGCCGTCATCCTCGGTCCGACGGGCCGCAACTTCGCGGCGGGGATGAGCGGAGGATTCGCGTTCGTGCTCGATCCGGATCGCTCGCTGTTCCTACGCATGAACCGCGACATGGTGGATCTCGACGTGCTCGACCTCGACGAGGATGCGGAATGGCTGCGGGACGTCATCACGATGCACCTGGAGGTCACGGGTTCCGAGGTCGCCGAACGCCTCTTGTCCAACTGGTGGGAGAACCGCCGGCTGTTCACGAAGATCTTCCCGAAGGACTACAAGCGTGTGCTCGAAGCCCAGCGCGACGCGATCGAACGCGGCGTCGACGTCGACGAAGCAGTGATGGCGGCCGCGCGCGGATGAACGACGTGAGCGAACGTGCCGTGATGCGGCCGGCGCAGCCGGCTCGCCGGAGTCCTGAACGTCCCGCCGCGCGGCGCGGGACTTCCGACGCGCAGTGAGGGCGACAAAGCAACATGGGTGAAACATCGGGGTTCATGAAGCACGACCGGGAGCTGCCGAAGCGGCGGCCGATCCCGGTGCGGATCGCCGACTGGCAGGAGGTCTACGAGGACTTCCCGCCGGACAAGGTGCGCACGCAGGGTGCGCGATGCATGGACTGCGGCATCCCGTTCTGTCACACCGGTTGCCCGCTCGGGAACCTCATCCCCGAGTGGAACGACCTCGTGTTCCGCGATCGGTGGGAGGCTGCGTCCGACCGGCTGCATGCGACGAACAACTTCCCGGAGTTCACCGGCCGCCTCTGCCCGGCACCGTGCGAAGCCGCGTGCGTGCTGGGGATCAACGAACCTCCGGTCACGATCAAGCAGATCGAGGTCGAGATCATCGACCGCGCGTGGGACGACGGCACGGTGCAGCCTGTGCTCGTCGACACGAAGACGGGCAAGCGCATCGCGGTCGTCGGCAGTGGGCCGTCCGGGCTCGCCGCGGCGCAGCAGCTGACGCGGGCGGGGCACGACGTGACCGTGTTCGAGCGCGCGGATCGCATCGGAGGTCTGCTGCGCTACGGGATCCCCGAGTTCAAGATGGAGAAGCGACACATCGATCGCCGCATCGCGCAGATGGAGGCCGAAGGCACCGTCTTCCAGACGAACGCGAACGTCGGCGAGAACGTGCCGGTGACCGACCTGCAGCAGTTCGACGGAGTCGTCCTCGCGGGCGGCGCGACCGCGTGGCGCGACCTTCCCGTACCGGGCCGCGAGTTCGCGGGTGTGTACCAGGCGATGGAGTACCTGCCGTGGGGAAACCGCGTGCAGCAGGGCGACATCGACGACGCGCCGATCAGTGCGCACGGCAAGAAGGTCGTGATCATCGGCGGCGGCGACACGGGAGCCGACTGCCTGGGCACCGCGATCCGCCAGGGCGCGGCCGAGGTGCACCAGTTCGAGATCCTGCCCCGGCCTCCGGACGAGCGCGTCGATTCGATGCCGTGGCCGACCTACCCGATGATCTACCGGGTGTCGTCCGCGCACGAAGAGGGTGGCGAGCGCGTGTACGCGGTCAACACCGAGTGCTTCCTGGGTGACGACGACGGCCACCTCCGTGGGCTACGCGCGCACCGGGTGGAACAGAAGTTCGAGGACGGGCGGATGACGTTCGAACGCGTCCCGGATTCCGACTTCGAGCTGGAGTGCGAGCTGGTGCTGTTGGCGATGGGATTCGTCGGACCGCAGCGGGCGGGGCTGCTCGAGCAACTCGGGGTCGAGCTGAACGAGCGCGGAACCGTGACCCGCGACGACGCGTTCCGGACGAATCTCGACAACGTGTTCGTCTGCGGGGACATGGGTCGGGGCCAGAGCCTGATCGTCTGGGCGATCGCGGAGGGCCGCTCGTGTGCGGCCGCGGTCGACGCGTTCCTCATGGGCGAGACGCTGCTCCCCGCACCGATCACGCCCGCCATGGTGC
>JAUZEI010000481.1 GCA_030839105.1 Actinomycetota bacterium | reverse complement strand
GTCGCCGGGGCGCACGGAACCGGCCGTGCCGTTGCAATCGCACTTCGACCTGAAGCGGGTCTTCGAACTGCCCGAAGCGGTGATGACCGACAACACCATCGTGTTCCACGCGCCGGTGCGGCCCGGCGACCGGTTGCGTACGCGCCAGATCCTGCGCTCCGTCAGCGAACCGAAGACGACGAAGCTCGGCACGGGACGGTTCTGGGTCATCGAGGTCGAGTATCTGAACCAGAACGACGAACTGGTCGGCGTGGAGTCGTACACCGGCTTTGGGTACCGGCGAGGTGAGTCATGACCGCAACGGTGACGAAGCTGATGTTGGCCGACGTCACGGTGGGTGACGCGCTGCCCGAGCTCGCGTATCCCGTCACCGCGACCACCATCGTGCTCGGCGCGCTGGCCGCGCGCGACTGGCGCCCGATGCATCACGACTACGACTTCGCCGTTAACCGCAACGGAACGAAGGACATCTTCATGAACACGCCCAACCAGGCGGCGTGGTTCGAACGGTTCCTTACCGACTGGTCGGGTCCGACCGGCCGGCTCGGGCGCATGAGGTTTCGCATGAAGGGCTCCGTGTTTCCCGGCGACACGATGGTGTTGTCGGGAACCGTCGAACAGGTGGAGACCGACGACGCGGGCTGCGGCTGGGCGACGGTGCTCGTGCGCCTGACCGTCGAAGGCGAGCTCATGACCGACTGCACCGCGCGCATCGCGCTGCCGACCACCGACGACGACAATCCCTGGACCCGCCGCGGCGACCAGTGGAAACCGTGACCCGCAGGACGTAGGAGTCAACGATGGACCTCGACCTCAACGAAGATCAGGAGATGTTGCGCGAGATGGTGCGCGGCGTCTGCAGCTCGTACGCGAGTCTCGAAACGGTGCGGGAGCTCGAGGACGATCCCATCGGGTTCCCCGCCGAGCTGTGGAAGCAGATGGCCGCACTCGACCTGATCGGACTCATGGTCCCGAGCACCTACGGCGGCTCCGAGATGAGTGCGCTCGAAGGCGCGGTCGTCTACATGGAGCTCGGCCGTGCGCTCGCGCCCTCGCCGCATTTCGTGAGCGCCATCATGAGCGCGGGGGTGTTGTCGTCGGCAGGAAGCGACGAGCAGAAGCAGTCGTGGTTGCCGCGCATCGTCTCCGGCGACGCGATCGTCACGACGGCGTGGCTGGAACCGGGCAACGGATTCGGCGCGCGGGGTGTGCAGACGCGCGCCACTCCCGACGGCGACGGGTTCGTGCTGGACGGCGTGAAGTGGCACGTGCCGTTCGCGAAGGCGGCCGCGTCGATCGTCGTGCTCGCGCGTACCGGCGATGGCGATGGCGACATCGATCTGTTCCTCGTCGACACGGGCGCGGCCGGCGTCACGATGGAACAACAGCTCACGCTCGCGTCCGACACGCAGTACGCGGTGACGTTGTCGGGCGTCCGGGTGCCGGAATCGGCGCGGATCGGCGGCGCGGGCTCGGGCTGGGCGACGTGGAACGACGCCATGCTCGACGGGATCATCATGCTCGCGGCCCAGGCGATCGGCGGTGCGAAGTACGCGCTCGAGATCACGGTGCAGTACGCCAAGGACCGGGAGCAGTTCGACAAGCCCCTGGGTGCGTTCCAGGCGATCGCCCACTACCTCGCCGACGCGGCGACCGTGGTCGACGGTGCGGAGACGTTGGTGTACGCGGCGGCGTGGGCCCGCGCGAACGGGCGGCCGATCGACCGGCTCGCACCGATGGCGAAGCTGTTCGCCTGCAAGACGTTTCGCGACGTCACCGCGATGGCGCAACAGGTGTTCGGCGGCGTCGGCTTCACGGTGGAGTACGACATCCAGCTCTACTTTCGCCGTGCCAAGGTGCAGCAGATCTCGTGGTGGGACGACCGCATTCTCGAAGAGATGGTTGCGGCCACGGTCCTCGACGCGTAGCGAATCGTGCCCGCCCGCCTCGCCGTCACAGCCGACTCCGACGCGATGACGGAGACGATCGCGACCGCGTTCTTCGACGACCCGTTGTGGAGTTGGGCGTTCGCGGACGCGAGCATGCGCGCGGTGCACTTCCGGCGCTGGTGGCGCGTCTTCGTCGACTCCTGCTTCCGCAACGAGTGGACGTGGGTGACGGAGAAATGCGAGTCGGTCGCGATCTGGTCGCCCCCCGGCGCCGACGAGCACACCGCCGACGACGAGGAGGAGCTCGTCCGGCTCGTCGTCGAGCTCATCGGCGGTGATCACGGCGACGAGGTGTTGGAGGTGCTCGCCCGCTTCGAAGAGGCGCATCCGCACGACGTGCCGCACTACTACCTGAGCATCGTCGGCACTCATGACGACCACCGCGGCCACGGGATGGGGGAGGCGCTGCTGGCGGAGAACCTGAAGCTCGTCGACGCCGAGCACATGCCCGCGTACCTCGAGTCGAGCAATCCGCTGAATCTGAAGCGCTACATGCGTCTCGGCTTCGAGCCGATCGGTGAGATCGTCGTTCCCGACGGTCGCCCTGCCGTCACCACCATGTGGCGGTCCGAGCGTTAGCCGTCGCGTTCGGCGTGCGCGGCGAGGCGCCTCGCCGTGCCTCCG
Source organism: Actinomycetota bacterium (assembly GCA_030839105.1). Taxonomy (GTDB): domain Bacteria; phylum Actinomycetota; class Acidimicrobiia; order IMCC26256; family PALSA-610; genus PALSA-610. The sequence goes on along the minus strand of JAUZEI010000481.1, from coordinate 6,392 downwards.
ATCAGGCTCCTGTAGAAGGCGTTCAGCATTCGGCCGGTTCCGGGCACGAGCGGATCGAAGGTGCCTCGCCACGTGATGCGCGTGCCGTCGCCGTCGGGAACGAGGTGCACGTCGGCGCGGTAATTGCGCACCGGGTTGCCCGACACGATCGTGTAGGCGTGATGGGTCGGCGGCTCGTACGCGACGATCTCTTCGCGCGCGAAGAAGGGCGGGCGGCCGAGCTTGCGGATCGCGCCGACCCCACCCGGCGGGGGACTGCCTTCGCGTTCCCAACTGGCGTGACCGATCACCGGACCGGCCCACCGGGGCCAGCTCGTGGCGTCCGCGAGTAAGGCGAATACGCGCTCGGGCGGCGCGGCGGAACGCGCGGTCACCTCGTAGGAGAAGGTCACCGGCTCAGCTCGCCCGAGCCTGGACCCAGCGCTTCCCGTTCCAGGTTGCGGTCCACTCGGTGAACTCGGTGCCGTTCCAGTAGTGCAGCGTCTGCGCGTCGGTGCGGTACCAGCCCGGCGGACTCTCGCCCGCGACCGGCACCATCGCCGGCGCGACGTCGGCCGCCGCAGTGGGGGCAGTGGTCGTCAGGGCCGAGGCCGCCGCGGAAGCGACGGCCGAGCCCGCGGCGGCGACACCCTGGCGCCGCCCGGTCGATTCGGCGAGCGCGCCGAGGTCGACCGGAACCCCGGTCGCGGTTTCGTCGACCGGTCCGCGCTCGTCCGGGTCGAGCCCTTCCAGCTTGCGCAGGATCGCGATGCGCTCGTCGAGGGGCGGGTGCGAGTCGAACATGCGGTTGAGCTTCGACTTTCGATCGTCGCCTTCCCGATCGAGGGGCGCCTCGAGCCAGAGGTGCGCGGTCGCCCTCGAAACGTGGTGCACGACGGTGTGATCGGCTTCCAGCTTCTCGAGGGCCTTGCGCAGGCCGCCGGGAGAGACGAGCTCGGCCGCGCTGACGTCGGCGAGCTCCTCGCGGTGGCGGGAGATCGCGAGCGACAGGATGCGGGCGCCGAAGGCAAGGACGCCGGCGAGCGCGGCGACCGCGATCAGGGCGATGGCCGCGCCGCCGTTGTCGTCGTCGTCACCCCAGTCGGCAAACCAGCTCATGCGGGCCGCGATCTCCGCGACGGTGACCAGGATCCCGACGGTGGTGACCGCGAGCGTCGTCACCTGCACGTCGCGATTGCGGACGTGGGACAGTTCGTGGGCGAGAACGCCCTCCAGCTCCCGCCGTGACATGAGGTTGAGCAGCCCGCTCGTGACGGCGACGCCCGAATTCGCCGGCGACCGTCCGAACGCAAAGGCGTTGGGAGCGGGATCGTCGACGATGTAGACGCGCGGTTTCGGCAGGCCCGTCCGGAGGCACAGCCCCTCGATGACGTTGTGCAGCACCTTGGCCTGCTCCGGTGTGACCTCGACTGCGTGCGTCAGCGCGATCGTCGCTCGTACCGCGAGCGACCAACCGATGATGTCGACGACGATCGCGACGGCGGCGCCGATGAGGATGCCGAGCGGGACGGAGCGGGAGACCAGAATCCCGATCGCCGCCCCGAGGATCCCGATCAGGAGGAACTCGATGCCGAGCATCACCAACGAGGTCCGCCGGTTCTTGGCAATCAGCTCGACGTGGGTGACGGGATCGGTCTCATTCACAGTGCACCCATCGTCGCGCGCCGGACGCCCTTCACCGGCCCACCCGGCCGGAGCACCGTGCGCAACGCTGGTCGTTGTCCCGTCGCGTGAGTGTCGTCGTCGTGGGCCAGACTGTTTCCCGAATGGCGCACAGCCACGAAGTGGGGCCCAACGCAGTTCGAACGAGCAGGATCCGCCTCGCGATCGGCGTCCTCATCGGCGCCGGCGCGCTGTACGTGGTTGTCTCGTCGGCCGGCGGTTTCGAGGATGCGTTCAGCGCCCTCGGGGACGCCCGACCGATGTGGATCGGCGCAGGCGCGCTCGCCGAGGCGGTGAGTTACCTCGCGTTGGGCCTGCTGCTCCGCCGACTCGTCGGCACCCATGTCGACCGGCGTACCGCAGTAGGGCTCGGCCTCGTTGTTTCCGGCCTCGGCAATGTGCTTCCGGCCGCTCCCGCGGAGGGAATCACCATGGCCGGCGCCGAACTCCGCCGGCGTGGTGTGGAAGCTCGGCGAACCTGGGTCGCGCTCGCCCTTCTGCAGTGGATCTCGGTCCGAACGCTATTCGCGGTCGCCGCCCTCGACGCGCTGGTGGTCGTCGCGGTCGCAAGTCGTCGCTATCCGCAACAGGCTCCGGGGCGCGTCACCGTCGCCGCCGTCGCCCTGTCGGTCCTTGCAGTCCTTGCCGCCAGCGCGTGGCTCGCCGGCCGACGCGGAACCATTGAGCTCGCGGCTGTCGTTCTTCACAAGCTCCGCTTCTGGCGGCACTCGGGAACAACCGATGCGCGCGCAGAAGGAGCGCGGTGGCATGCCGAGATGCACCAGGCCCTCGGATCACCCGGGCGGCATGCCTCGATCGTTGCGCTCGCGTTGGCCTCGTGTCTCGCCGACGCGGCGTGCTTTCACTGTTCGCTCGTTGCGGTCGGGATCGCCGTCAAGCCCGCACTGTTCCTGCTCGCATATGCCGTCGGGATGATTGCGGCCCTCGTTCCGCTCCTACCGAGTGGCCTCGGAGTCGTCGAAACCGTCGTTCCCGCCGTCCTTCACTACCGCGGCGTGCCCCTTGCCACCGCGCTGGCCGGCGTCCTCACATTTCGCGCACTCGGAACCGTCGTTCCCGCCCTGAGCGGCACCGCTGCGCTCATACGACTCCGACTCGCACATCCCACGATGGTCGCCGAAGCACGATCAAGAACCGGACCGCACACCTTCCCCTGACCGACATTGCCCCTGACCGACATTGCCCCTGACCGACATTGCAGTGAGGTGACAGATCGCGACGGATACGTAAGCACCGGTCTCCTTCACGCTGCGCCTGCGACGCGGTGACTTCGGGCCGCCGGCCGTCTCGGTAGGGTCGAGCTATGCCCGGATCGATACTCGGAACTGCCGTCCGCCGCGTCGAGGACCCCGACTTGCTCCTGGGTCGCGCGCAGTTCGTCGACGACCTCCTCCTCGACGGCGTGCTGCATCTCCACTTCGTGCGGTCCACGTACGCGCACGCGCGCCTGGTGTCGATCGATGTCGACGATGCGCGTGCCATGCCCGGCGTCGTCGCCGTCTACACCGCCGCCGATCTCGGTCTACCGCCGTACGAAGGGCTCATGGAGGTCAACGCGCAGTGCGTACGGCCGCCTCTGGCGGAGACGAAAGTTCGCTTCGTCGGAGACGCCGTCGCGGTCGTGGTCGCCGAGACGAGTGCCGCGGCGGCCGACGCGGCGGAGGCGGTGGTCGTCGAGTACGACGCGCTTCCCGCCGTGGCCGACCCCGAGGCCGCGCTCGCGCCCGATGCGCCATTGCAGTTCGAAGAACTCGGCTCCAATCTCGCCGCCGCCGTCGGACCCCGCGATCAGGGCGACGTGCTCGAGGACGCCGACCTGATCGTGCGGGCGCGCATCGAGAACCAACGCATCGCGGTCATGCCGATGGAGGGAAGTGCGATCGCGGTCGTACCGGGAGACGACGGCCAGGGCCACGACCTCACCGTGTACGTGTCGACGCAGATGCCGCACGGCTTCGCCACGCGCATCGCGCCCGTCTTCGATCTCGACCCGGCGAAGCTGCGCGTGGTCGCGCCCCACGTCGGCGGCGCATTCGGCGGTAAGCCGGGGCTCGCGGCCGAGCACTGCGTCGCCGTCGCGGCGGCGCGGCGTTTGCAGCGGCCGGTGAAGTGGGTCGAGACGCGTTCCGAGAACCTGATCGCGATGCCGCACGGGCGCGGTCAGGTGCAGTACGTGCAGCTCGGGTGCAAACGCGACGGCACGATCGTCGGGATGAAGTGTCAGATCGTCTCCGATGCGGGCGCGTACGCGGGCTTCGGCGGTGCACTCGGGATGGGCCCCACCCGCATGATGGCCCAGGGCGTCTACCGCATTCCGCGGATCTCGTACGAGTGCGCGGTCGCGTTGACGAACACCACGCCGATGGGCGCGTTCCGGGGCGCGGGCCGACCCGAAGCGGCCGCGATGTTGGAACGGATCATCGACATCGCCGCCGCGGAGCTCGGTATCGATCCCGCCGAGATCCGCCGCCGGAACTTCCTGCGACCCGACGAGTTCCCGTACACCACCGTGATGCGCACCGAGTACGACAGCGGCGACTACGACACCGCACTCACCGAAGCCCTGCGCGTCGCCGGGTACGACGAGCTGCGCCGGGAGCAGGCGGAACGGCTCGCGCGCGGTGACCGGCTTGTGCTCGGCATCGGTGTCAGCGCCTACGTCGAGATCACCGCCGGCGGCGGGGGCGCGGAGTTCGGGTCCGTGACCGTCGACGCCGACGGCACCGCGACGATCCGCGTCGGCACTTCCGCGCACGGACAGGGACACGCAACTTCGTTTGCGATGATCGTGGCAGATGCGCTGCAGATCCCGCTCGAGAACGTGCGCTTCGTCGACTCCGACACCGCCGAGGTGCCCACCGGCGGCGGCACCGGCGGCTCCCGTTCGTTGCAGCTCGGAGGTTCGGCCGTGTTGAACGCGACAGAGGGAGTTGTCGCGCAGGCGCGAGAGGTCGCGGCGGCGATGCTCGAAGCCAATCCGGACGACATCATCGTGATGGAGAACGGCGGGATGGGCGTCGCGGGGGTGCCGGCGAGCGCGCTCTCGTGGGCGCAACTGGCAGAGCAGGAGCCGCTCCACGCCGTCTCCGACTTTCGCCAGGCCGGTGCGACCTTCCCGTTCGGCGCGCACGTCGCGGTCGTCGAGGTCGATCTCGACACTGGGCGGGTCACCCCGATCCGGCACGTCGCCGTCGACGACTGTGGTCGCATCCTCAATCCGTTGATCGTCGCCGGTCAGCAGCACGGCGGCATCGCGCAGGGTGTGGCGCAGGCGTTGTGGGAGCAGTACGTGTACGACGCAGACGGCAACCCGCTCACCTCGACGCTCGCCGACTACGCGATGCCGAGCGCGGCGGAGCTGCCGTCGTTCGAGGCTTCGAACACCGAGACACCGTCGCCCCGCAACGCCCTCGGCGCCAAGGGCATCGGCGAGTCCGGGACGATCGGTTCGACGCCGGCGGTGCAGAACGCGGTCGTCGACGCACTCAGCCATCTCGGTATACGGCACATCGATATCCCGTGCACCGCGGAACGGGTATGGGCCGCTGTCCGCGATGCAGAGGCGGGACGGCTGACGGCGCCGTGGCAGGATCCGCCCGCGGTGTTCGACGACCTGAAGGCTCCGAAGTCGCGCGCCGACGCGGAAGCCGTCGACATCTGACGACGAATTTCGTAGTTGCCGCGGCGCGAACGTCGGGACGAACATCGCGGGCTCGACTGCGAGTTGTCGCTAGGGTTTGGCCAGCCACGCGACAACGGGAGGCGGGTTGCCCGAGCCAGCGCTCGTTGACGATGTCTCGCCCGGATCTCCGAACCGGTTGCCCAACGGTGTTGCCGTCTCGTTGCGAGGCGTGACGAAGCGCTTCGGCGCGCTGACCGCGGTCGACGGTGTGGACCTCGACATCGCGGAGGGTGAGTTCTTCTCGATGCTCGGGCCGTCAGGGTCGGGCAAGACGACGATGCTCCGCATGATCGCGGGCTTCGAATTGCCGAGCGCGGGAACCGTCCTTTTGAAAGGACGCGACGTCACGCGCCTGCCTCCCTTCGACCGCGACGTCAACACCGTCTTCCAGGACTACGCGCTGTTCCCCCACATGAGCGTCGCGCAGAACGTCGCGTACGGGTTGCGCGTGCGCCGGGTTCCGAAGCCGGAACGCACGCGGCGCGTCGACGAAGCGCTGGCAACGGTGCGCCTCGACGATTTCGGCTCGCGCCGGCCGCACCAGCTCTCGGGTGGGCAGCGGCAGCGCGTCGCGCTCGCTCGCGCGCTCGTGAATCGTCCGGCGGTCCTGTTGCTCGACGAACCCCTCGGCGCACTCGACCTGAAGCTGCGCGAGGAGATGCAGGTCGAGTTGAAGGGCATCCAGCAGGACGTCGGTATCACGTTCATCTTCGTCACGCACGATCAGCAGGAAGCGCTGACGATGAGCGACCGAATCGCCGTGTTCTCCAACGGTCACATCGAGCAGGTGGGCACACCGCCCGAGATCTACGAACGCCCGCTGACGCAATTCGTCGCCGGTTTCGTCGGTACGTCGAACATCCTTCCGCCCGCCGTGGCGCGCGTCCTCGTCGGTCGCGATGCTCCCAGCACCATCCGACCCGAACACATTCGGATCGTCGCGCCGGGAGCGAGCCCGGCCGCCGACGAGATGCACACGACGGCAGTCGTGCGGGACGTGCACTACCTGGGCGCGTTCGTACGCGTC
>JAUZEI010000470.1 GCA_030839105.1 Actinomycetota bacterium | reverse complement strand
GCCGACGCGATGCGCGACCAATTCGACGCGTTGCTCCCGCTGGTGATTGCAGAGACGGGATGCACCGCGACCGTCGGCAAGCAGATGCAGGTGCCGCAGGCCCGGGTGCGCTTCGAGACCTACGCCCGGCTCGCACACGAGTCGAACGTGATCCCGCTGCCCCCGATGGAGATGCCGGCCACCGCGCTCGCGCCCGGCGGACTCATGGGAGCGATCGCACGGCGCCAGCCCGTCGGCGCCGTGGCCGCGATCACGCCCTACAACTTCCCGGTCGTCAACATGGCCGGCAAGCTCGGCCCCGCGCTCGCGATGGGCAACACCGTCGTGGTGCGGCCTGCCTCGCAGAATCCGCTCGCCGTCATCGAGCTCGTCCGCATCATGCACGACGTGGGGTTCCCGCCGGGCGTGGTCAACGTCGTGACGGGCTCGACTCCCGTCACCGGTGAAGCGCTCGTCGCGACGCGCGACATCGACATGGTGTCGTTCACCGGATCGACCGGCGTCGGTATGCGCATCGGCGAGGTCGGCGGTCGCACGATGAAGCGCCTCTTGCTCGAGCTCGGCGGCAAGGGCGGCGCACTGGTCTACGACGACGCGAACCTGAAGACCGCGGTCGGGATGATCGGTTCGACGTGGACCTTCCACTCGGGTCAGATCTGCACCGCGCCGACGCGCGCGATCGTGCAGCGGGGCGTGTACGACCAGGTCGTCGAGGGCCTTACGAAGATGGCGAACGTGCTGAAGGTCGGCGATCCGTACGAGCCCGACACGGTGCTCGGCCCCGTCATCACCGCCGCGCACCGCGATCGGGTCGAGAGCTACATCGAGGCCGGACGCGCCGAGGGCGCCGAGGTCGTCGCGGGCGGCACCCGTCCGGAGAAGCCCGACACCGGCTACTACGTCTCACCGACGCTGCTCGCCGGCTGCCGGCTCGACATGAAAGTGGTGCAGGAGGAGATCTTCGGTCCCGTCGTGGTCGTGCTCCCCTTCGACGACGAAGACGAGGGCATCGCGCTGATGAACGGCACCGACTTCGGCCTCTACGACTACGTGTTCAGCGCGGACTCGAACAAGGCGTTCCGCGCGAGCAAGCGGCTGCGTGCCGGGAACATCGGCATCAACACGACCCAGCGCAACCACAACACGCCGTTCGGCGGCACGAAGTACAGCGGTGTGGGTCGCGACGGTGGCGTCTTCGGCCTCCATGCGTACAGCGACCTGCAGTCGGTCGTGTGGCCCGGCTGATGGCCGGCACTCCCCAAACCGTCTCCGTCGTTCCCGACGGCGTGCTCGCCTACGGCATGCAGCTGCCGGTGCAGGCGCTGTCGGTGCGCGTGTCGATGCCGTGGGAGCAAGAGGCGACCGTCGATGACATGGTGCGGGTCGCGCAGGCCGCCGACGACGCGGGTTTCCTCTACGTCGCGGTGTGCCATCACGTCGCGATCCCGCCCGGGCCGGCCGAGATGATGTCGACGCAGTGGTTCGACCCGATCGCAACGCTCGGTTTCCTCGCCGCGCACACGACGCGAGTCCGCTTGATGACCAACGTCTTCATCGCCGCGTACCAACCGCCGCTCGGCACGGCCAAGGCGTTCGCCACCCTCGACCGTCTCTCGAACGGTCGCATGATCGTCGGCATCGGCGCCGGTCACGTCGAAGGGGAGTTCGATGCGTTGGGCGTGTCGTTCTCGGGCCGTGGTCGGCTCACCGACGACGCGTTGGCCACAATCTCCGCGGCACTGACCGACGAGTGGACCGACACGACGCCCGCGGGGCCCGTCGGCCAACGACCTCGTCCGGTGCAACAGCCGCACCCGCCGATCTGGATCGGCGGTTCGGGCAAGCCCGCGCTGCGGCGCGTCGCGACGATGGCCGACGGCTGGATCCCGCAGTCCACGCCGCTCGACCAGCTCCCCGACGACATCGTCACGATCCTGCGCGAGCGCGACAAAGTGCGTCCGGGGGCGGTGCCCGAGATCGGATACCACCTCGTTGCGCACGTCGGTGAGCCGGGCTGGGACCTGCCGAAGGGCGTGATGCACGGCTCGGCCGATCGCATCGCCGAATTCGCGAACAAGCGCCTCGGTGCAATCGGCGTTTCCCACCTGCAGGTGCGCCTGTTCGCCCGCGACGCCGACGAGCACTGCGACCAGATCGCGCGCTTCGGCGCCGAGGTCGGGCCGCAGCTCGAGCGCACCGCGCTTTCCTGAGCGCGCCTTTCCTGGTTGTCTCGACTTTCCCAGCTCGACTTTCCCAGTCCCGGCCCCAAGGATCCCGAATGGCGTTCTTCTCGATGCGGCACGACTTCCGTGCTCCGCACTTCGCGCCCGAGTCGTCGCAGGAGATCTACGCGACCGCGCTCGAGCAATTCACGTGGGCCGATGAGCACGGCTTCGACTCGCTCGTGCTGTCGGAGCATCACGGCGTCGACGACGGCTGGATGCCCGCGCCGCTCACGATGGCGGCCGCGGTCCTCGCCCGGACTGCACGGGCGCGGTTGATGATCAGTGCCGCGGTCCTGCCGCTGCACGACCCGATCCGGGTCGCCGAACAGATCGCCGTGCTCGACAACGCGTTCCCGGGCCGGATGTGGGTCGTGTTCGGCGCCGGCTACCGCGTCGAAGAATTCGAGATGGCCGGCCTCGAGCACGGGACGCGCGGCCGGGCGCTCGAAGAGCACGTCGGCGCGGTGCTCGACGCCTTGACGGGGGAGCAGTTCGACTGGCGCGGCCGCGCCGTGCGGGTCACGCCGAAGCCCGTGACCGATCCGCGCCGGATGCTGTTCGTCGGTGGCGGCGTGCCCGCGGCGGCGCGGCGGGCCGCGCGACTGCGGTTGGCGATGTTCCCGATGAATACGGACGCGGTCGTGCGCGAGGCCTACTTCGACGAGGCGCGCAGGATCGGTTTCGACGGCGGCTTCCTGCTCCAGCCTGTCGGCCCGACCTTCGTGCACGTCGCCGACGATCCGGAGAAGGCGTGGGCCGAGATCGGCGAGTACGTGCTGTACGAGGCGCAGACCTACGCGTCGTTCCAGACGCCCGGGCAACATTCGACGCCGGGAGTGCACGCGACCACGGTCGACGACCTGAAGGCGTCGCCGCAATACGTCGTGGGCACGCCGGACGAGGTCTTCGAGCGACTCAAGGACGTTCCGGGGCAGGGCGGCATCGTGTTCAACCCGCTCGCCGGTGGTCTGCCGTCCCCGCTCGCGTGGGGCAGCCTGGAGCTCTTCGCCGCCAAGGTCATGCCCCGGTTACGACCCGCGTCCGGCTGACGAGCGGCCCGAGCGGCCTCTAGGCAGCGGCGCGTTTTCGGCGTACCGTCGCCGGACCGCTCCCGCCGGAGGTCCGCATGGCTCGTTACCGCAACTTCGACGGCACGCTGGGCGCCGGCACCGACGTGCAGGCCCGGAACCCTGCTCTCGACGACGTGCGTCTGCGACGCGCCGGCCTCAAGGCCGCGCTCAGCGGGCTCGAGCTCGCACTCGCGGCGCCGTACGCGAATCGTGTCGATTGGGTGACGCACGGGCGCGAGGCGCTCGACGTCGTTCACGAGGTATGGACGCGCCACATCTTGGAGACCGAGGCGCCGGGTGCGTTCCTCGACGACCTCGTGGCGGAGTCACCGCGGCTCGCCACGCCCGCGTCGCGCCTTCGCCGCGAGCACAGCGAGATCCTCACGACCATCGTCGCGGGCCAGGAGCGTCTCAGCGCGCCGCCTTCCGAGGACGACGGTTACGTCGCGTGGGCCGAGGAGCTACGCGGCGAGCTGACTTCGCTGCTGGCGGCACTTGCCCGGCACCGCCAGCGCGGCGCCGACCTGGTGTACGAGGCCTACGCCGTCGACCTCGGGGGCGGCTTCTGAGCCCGACGGCATCGCGCATGATCGCCGGTGGAGTTACGTGCGCTCGTCGTCTCCGTAATTCTCGTCTTCGTAGAGGGCTTCGCCGCGGCGCAGGCGGGCGGCGATGCGCACGACAGTGGGGAGCTCGCGCCGGGTCGGGGTGTGCGCCGCGAGGAAGCGGGTGATGCCGACCAGGATGAGCGCCGACTCCTCGGAGCCTTCGGGCCAGGCCGTCGCCTGGCGCACTCCCGCCTCGACGGTCTGGAACCAGTGGAATTCGGCGTCCTCCACGAGCAACGCCCGGCCGAGCGCCGCGATCAGCTCGGCGCGCGAACCTCCGGCGTGCAGGAACCCGTACGCCTCGTTCGCGGCTTCGTCGACCAGGCCCTGCGTGTCGAAGCAACGGTTCAGGGCCTCGATGCTGCCGCTCGTCGCCTGCGGCATCCGCGCCGCGGGGACGTTGAGGAAACGGTCGAGGTAGATGCGCAGCGCGGCGTGCACGGCGCCGCGCCGCAACTCGGGAGTGGGTCTGCGGGCGAGCGCCTGGTGCAACGCGTTGGCCGCAGTGAACGAGTGGTGCACCGTGTCCCAGTCGGCATGGTCGTTGCGCGTGTGGAAGCGGACGATCCGCAACGCGGCCGCGTACGCCAGGGCGCGCCCGAGCTCCTCGTCGGTCGCGCCCGCCGCCCGTCCCTCGATCAACGCGTCGGCCACGGCGAAGGGCTGCTCCGCGAGCAGGTGCCACGCGATCGTGCCCACGTCGGCTCCGGACGACTGCCCCGGGCCCGGACCTTGCAGCTGCGCCGCGGTCTCGGCCGCGAGCGTGACCAGGTCGTGTGGATGGCGCCATTCGGAGAACTCCTCCGAACGCTGCGCGCGTGTCGTCTGCACGACGAGCGTAGGCAGCACTTCGGGGGCGGAGTCGGGGCCGAGCATCTGCACGGCTTCGAACGCCTTGTTCGTGAAGTCGATCGTGTGGCCGCCGTCGACGAATACGTGATCTGTGACTGCGGCGAACATCATCGATTCGACTTCGGAAAGGTGCGCGGGATCGGCGAGAGCAGTCTCGAGTGTGCGTTCGGCGGAATCGCTCGAACGGGTTTCGACGAACCGGCGATACCAGCTCTCCAGTCTCCGCAGCGGCACCTCGGCGGTCGGCAGCGGACCGACCGGGAAACGCGGCGCCTGATTGCCGGTGTCGTTCGCGACGAAGGTCAGGCCGTGCACGAGCGCGAGTGCCCGGTCGTCGCCCTCGAGGTGCGGAAACAGATTCGCCATCGCAATCAGCACGGTCAGACCCGCGCCCCAACCGGCGCCGCGATACGTCGTGCCGAAGTCGACACCCGTTCGCACGATGTCCGCCGGACTCACGCCCGCATCGAGCAACCCGAGCACCGACTTGGCGACGACGAGCGAGATGCTCTCTTCGAGGCCGTCGCGCAGGCGCGCCTGCAGGTGGCCGACCGGATCGGCATCGACGCGCGCCTCGACGAACACGTCGCCGTCGCGCACCTCGGCCCCGAACCCACGGGCGTCATCGGCCCACATGTCGAGCGTGCATCCCGACACGAGGTCGAAGCGGGCGTGGTGCCAGTGACACGTCACGAGGCCGGCCTCGACGGTGCCCTGGTGCAACGGGAAGCCCAGGTGCGGGCACCGGTCCTCGATCGCGTACACCGCGTCCTCGTGCCAGAAGACCACGACCGGGACCGATCCGACCTTCGTGACGAGCCGGCCCTGTTTGCGGAGCTCGTCGAGCGTCCCGGCCCGTACCGCCTGGTCGATCATCCGGTCCCTTTCGCAAGAGTTATATTGCGATAATCTAACTCCCGATGGACGACGTCAAGCCTCGCACCGAGATTCCCGCGCCGGCCCCGGAGCTACCCGAACCCGCCGCGCTCGAGACGACGAATCTGGGACCGACGAAACGGCGGATCGTCGAACGCCTGAAGCGCTCCGACGCCAAGGTCTCCGACCTCGCGCCGCTGCTCGACATGACCGAGGCCGGAGTTCGTCAACATCTCGACGCACTCGCCGAACACGGGCTCGTCGTGTCGCGGCCGGGTTCGGCCGAGGGTCGGGGCCGTCCGCCGACGGTATGGACGCTCACCGACCTCGCCCAGGATATTTTTCCCGATCGTCACGACGATCTCACCGTCGAGCTCATCACCGCGGTGCGCACCGCGCTCGGCGACCAGGGCCTCGCACGCGTCATCGAGGCGCGCGCCGACGTACAGCGCGCGGTGTACGAACGCG
>JAUZEI010000458.1 GCA_030839105.1 Actinomycetota bacterium | reverse complement strand
CGAGGGTTGCGAGCATCGGCTTGAGATCGTTCGGCGGCGGGCGGCGAGTCGGATCGGCCGGCGGGTCCATGCGATGGATCATCCACTGCTTGTCGCGCGTGCGGAACAAGACGTAACGCCCCTGTACGCGCTCGCCGTGAAACGTCACCATGACTTCGCGCTCGTCCCACTTGTGCGTCTCGTACGTGCCCGTGTCCCACACGCCCATCGAACCGCCGCCGTACTCGCCCGCCGGGATCTCGCCCGCAAAGGTCAGGTACTCGAGCGGATGATCCTCGGTCTGCACGGCGAGGTGATTGCGTTTCGGGTCCTCGGGAATCCCCTTGGGAACGGCCCACGACGCGAGCACGCCGTCGCGCTCCAGACGCAGGTCCCAATGCAGGGCGCGTGCGTGATGCTCCTGCACGACGAAGCGCGACGCGGCGGCGCGGCCCTTCTCGCGAGGCTTCCGAGCACGACGCGCGGGCGGCTCCGGAGTCGCGTCGAAGTCGCGCTTGGCTTCGTACTCCGCCAGCTCGCGCTTGCGCGGCATGCCGGGCAACGTACCCATCGGCGAGCCCGTGAGCGGTTCCGCGGGCCGAACAGCAGGGCGAGTCCGCCGGGTTCTGCAATCCGGGGGGAACGTCGAGGCCGGGCGGCGATCCTCGACGTTCCCGAACCGGTGCTGCAGGAAGGGCCCGGGAACGCACCGTGCGGGGGGCGGTGCACCGGAACCCGGAGTTCTTGTACCCGCGGCGTCTATGCCTCTAATCGCGAAAAGTTCGGATCGCGCACTTAGGCGCAGGATGCCTGCGGACAAACCGCAGCTCGGGCCCGGCACACGGAGTTATCCGACCCATACGGGTCGGCGGCTCGCCAATCCCTACTGGACTTGTCGGGAATCCGCACGTACCGTGACCGCGCGCGCGAACCGCCCGTTTCACCTGCGAAGGATGGGAACCATGCCGGACCAAGCCTGGGGTCTCGAGACCCGCCTCGTACACGCCGGCGCCGACCCTGACCCCACCACCGGGGCCCGGGTGACGCCCATCTACCAGACCTCTTCGTTCGTTTTCCGCGACACCGAGCACGCGGCGGCGCTCTTCGGGCTGCAAGAGCTGGGCATGATCTACACCCGGATCATGAATCCGACGCAGGACGCGTTCGAGCAGCGGATGGCCTCGCTCGAGGGTGGCGTCGGCGCCCTCGCGACGGCGAGCGGGCAGGCGGCTCAGACGATCGCCCTACTGAACCTCGCCGAGAACGGCGGCCACATCGTCTCCAGCGCGTCGCTCTACGGCGGTACCTACAACCAGCTTCACTACACGTTCCCGAAGCTCGGAATCGAGGTGACCTTCGTCGACGATCCCGACGACCTCGACGCATGGAAGGCGGCAATCCGCCCCAACACCAAGGCGCTCTACGGCGAGAGCATCGGGAACCCGAAAGGCGACATCTTCGACTTCGAAGGTGTCTCGCAGATCGCGCACGACAACAAGATCCCGCTCGTGATCGACAGCACGCTCGCGAGCCCGGCGTTGCTGCAGCCGCTGAAGCACGGCGCCGACATCGTGCTGCACAGTGCGACGAAGTTCATCGGCGGCCACGGCACGTCGATCGGCGGGATCATCGTCGACGGCGGTAGCTTCGATTACCCCGGCAGTGGTCGCTTTCCGGGCTTCACCGAACCGGACCCGAGCTACCACGGTCTCGTGTTCGCGGAGCTGCCGCCGGAACTGCGTCCCGCGATGTTCGTCCTCAAGTGCCGTCTCCAGTACCTGCGCGATCTCGGTGCTTCCATCGCGCCGTTCAATTCATTCCTGTTCCTGCAGGGCCTGCAGACGCTCAGTCTCCGGATGGAGCGCCATTCGCAGAACGCGCAGGCGGTCGCGGAGTGGCTCGAAGCGCGCGACGAGGTCGAGTGGGTCGCGTATCCGGGTCTGAAGTCGAGCAAGTGGAAGGCGCGCGCCGACAAGTACCTGCCGAACGGCAAGGGTGCGATCGTCGCGTTCGAGCTGAAGGGTGGCGTCGACGCGGGCCGCAACTTCATCGACAGCCTCGAGCTGTTCAGTCACCTCGCGAACGTGGGCGACGTCCGGAGCCTCGCGATCCATCCGGCCAGCACGACGCACAGCCAGCTCGAGCTGAGTGAGCAGGCGACGACCGGTGTGACGCCGGGCCTCGTGCGGCTCTCGGTCGGCATCGAGACTCTCGACGACATCCTCGCCGACCTCGACGCGGGTTTGCGCGCCGCAAAGTCGTCATGAGCCCAAGGACCTGGGCGACGTGACGTGAGTGACGTGACGTGAGTGACGTGACGGGGGGACCTCCCGTCACGGGTGCGTGGCGGCCCGGTGATCCCGTCGGCGATCGACTGTTCGCGACGTTGTTCACCGATCGTCCGCTCGCGCTCCGCGCCGGCGGCGCGCTGTCGTCCGTCACCGTGGCGTACGAGACGTGGGGCGCGTTGAACGCCGACGCGTCCAACGCGGTCCTGCTGCTGCACGCGCTCTCGCTCGACAGTCACGCGGTCGGGCCGAGCGGTCCGGGACATTCGCAGTTGGGTTGGTGGAATCCCTTGATCGGGTCTGGGCGAGCCATCGACACCGACCGGTTTTTCGTGGTGTGCCCCAACGTGTTGGGCGGCTGTCAGGGCACGACGGGGCCCGCGTCGATCGATCCGCTTACGGGCAAGCCGTTCGGCTCGCGCTTTCCGGTCACGACGATCCGCGATCAGGTGTTGCTCGAGGCCGCGTTCGCCGATCACCTCGGAGTCGGCCGCTGGTATTCGGTGATCGGTGGATCGATGGGTGGACAGCGGGCGCTCGAATGGGCGGTCAAGTACCCCGACCGGGTGCCGCGCGCGGTTGTCATCGCGTCCGGCGCGGCTGCGACCGCGCAGGAGATCG
>JAUZEI010000421.1 GCA_030839105.1 Actinomycetota bacterium | reverse complement strand
CTCCGACGACGAGATCGACCGGCTCGAGTCGTTGGTGCGCGACGGCGGAATGGCGGGCCCGAGTGTGCACATCCGCGTCACGCCCGGCGTCGAGGCGCACACCCACGAGTTCATCGAAACCGGTACGGAAGACTCGAAGTTCGGCTTCGGTCTCGACAGCGGTGAAGCGCTCGCGGCCGTGCGGCGGGTTGTCGACGGCGGACTGTTGCACTTTGCCGGGGTGCACTGTCACATCGGCTCGCAGGTGTTCCGGCTCGACTCGTTCGAGCGCGCGGTGGAGAAGATGGTCGGGTTGGTACGGGCGATCGAGGTCGAGATCGGTGTATCGGTCGAGGAGCTGAATCTCGGGGGCGGTCTCGGCGTGCGGTACCTGCCCGAGGACGCGCCGCCGACGATCCAGCAGTACGCGACGGCCGTGCAGGAGTCGGTCGGCAAGGCCTTGGCCGACGCGGGCGTGCGCTCCCGGCCTCGGCTGCTGACAGAACCCGGACGCTCGATAGTCGCGCCGGCCGGCATCACGCTCTACACGATCGGCACGATCAAGCCCATCGCCGGCATTCGCACGTACGTCGCGGTCGACGGCGGGATGAGTGACAATCTTCGACCCGTGACCTACGGCGCGCGGTACGAGACGTTCCTCCCGGCGCGTGCGACCGATGATCGATCTGCGCTCGTCACACTCGCGGGCAAGCACTGCGAGCAGGGCGACATCATCGTGCGCGACGCGGCGCTGCCCGCCGGCTTCGAAGTCGGTGAGATCGTCGCGACGCCGGTCACCGGTGCCTACTGCCAGTCGATGGCGTCGAACTACAACAAGGTCACGAAGCCCGCGGTCGTGTTCGTCCGCGACGGCAACGCACGTCTGGTCGTGCGCCGCGAAACCGAAGCGGACCTGGTCCGGCTCGACGCCGACACGTAGTCTTCGAAGTTCGGTTCTCGAGTTCGGTCTCCGACGTCGGAGAGCAGCCGTCTCCCGCCTTCCCCGGTGTCCTTGATTCCGGGGAGAAACGATGTCGTCGAGTCTGGCTGCCGACGCGCGACTGGCAGCGGTCGCCGCAACGCAAGCCGGCGTCTTCGCACGCGCGCAGGCGACCGCCGCCGGATTCAGTGCGGCGCAGATCGAGCGCCGCGTGCGCGCCGGTGTATGGCACCGGATGTTCCACGCCGTCTACCGGCATGCGGGCACGCCGGGGTCGGTTGGCGCGCGGCAGTGGGGCGCGATCCTGTGGGCGGGTCAGGGCAGCGTGCTCTCGCACACGAGTGCGGCTGCGATCTGGCGCATCCCCGTTGTCCCCGGGCTCGCTCCGGAGGTCCTCGTAACCGCGACGCGCGCACCGCGCGTCGCCGGCGTCACGGTTCATCGCGTCACGCGGTTGCGCGCGGTCGATGTCGTCCGAGTCCAAGGACTCCCGGTCACGGTTCCGGTGCGGACGCTCGTCGATCTCGCGGCGGTGTTGGCGGCCGACGACCTGCGCGCCGCGCTGGAGCACGCGTTCGCCCGGGATCTCGTCACTGTGCGCGCGGTCGTTACCGGCCTCGACGAGATGGGGTCCGCCGGTCGCCCGGGTGCCGCCCGCCTCCGGGTGCTGCTCGCAGCATTCGGTTCAGGGGTGGTCCGGCCATCCGCAAGAATGGCGGGGTGACGGACGTCGTGCGCGTGGGACTACTGGGTTGTGGGAACGTCGGTGCGGCGCTGGTCCGCCTGCTCGACTCGAACGCCGATCTCATCACCCAACGATCCGGCGTGAGGCTCGACGTGACCCGGGTCGCGGTCCACAACGTCGCCAAAGAGCGCGACGTCGTGCTCGCACCGGGTGTCCTGACGAACGACGCGGATGCCGTCGTCAGCGATCCGGCGGTCGACGTCGTGGTCGAGGTCATCGGCGGCGTCGAACCCGCCCGGCGCCTGATTCTCACGGCGCTGAAATCGGGGAAGTCGGTCGTGACCGCGAACAAGGAACTGCTCGCGAACTTCGGCGAGGAGTTGTTCGACGCGGCGGAGACGGCCGGCGTCGATCTCCTCTTCGAGGCGTCGGTCGCGGGCGGGATCCCGCTCATGCGCCCGCTGCGCGAGTCGCTCGCCGGCGAACGCATCACCCGCGTCATGGGCATCGTCAACGGCACGACGAACTACGTGTTGACGCAGATGACCGAAGAGGGCTCGAGCTTCTCCGAAGCGGTAGCCGAGGCCCAGGAGCTGGGCTACGCCGAGCGCGACCCCACCGCCGACGTCGAGGGGCTCGACGCGGCGTCGAAGGCAGCGATCATCGCGAGCATCGCGTTCGGCGCGCGCATCGTGGCCGGCGACGTGTACCGCGAGGGAATCACCAAGATCAGCGCCGACGACATCGCAGCCGCGAAGGAGCTCGGTTACGTCGTGAAGTTGCTCGCGGTCGCCGAGGAGCACGACGGCGCAGTGGGCGCGCGTGTGCACCCGGCGATGGTGCCCATCGATCATCCGCTCGCGTCCGTCCGCGGTTCGTACAACGCGGTCTTCATCGAGGGCGAGGCAGTGGGCCAACTCATGATGCTCGGCCGCGGTGCAGGCGGCGGCCCGACCGCGAGCGCGGTGCTCGGTGATCTGATCGACGCGGCCAAGAACGTCCGAGCCGGCGCGCGCGGCGCGACGATAGGCGATCTCGTCCGCAAACCGATCCGGCCGATCGACGAAACCGCCTCGCAGTTCTACGTTTCGCTCGACGTTGCCGATCAACCAGGGGTGCTCGCGACCATCGCAGGAGTCTTCGGAAACCACGAAGTCTCGATCCAGTCGATGCAGCAGAAGGGTCAAGGTGAGGGCGCCCGACTGATCTTCGTGACGCACCTCGCCCGGGAAGCGGCGTTGACCGCGACGATCCACGAGGTGCGCGAGCTCGACGTCGTGGTGCGGATCGGGTCCGTGCTGCGAGTCGTCGGAGGCGAGGAATAGTGGCGCCCCGGTGGCAGGGGATCATCGAGGCCTATCGTGCGCGGCTCCCCGTCACGAACAAGACCCCCGTCGTCACGTTGTGCGAAGGCGACACTCCGCTGGTCGACGCGCCGCGGCTCTCGGACACAGTCGGCGCCCGGGTGATGCTCAAGGTCGAAGGCGCGAATCCCACGGGCTCGTTCAAGGACCGCGGGATGACGATGGCCATCTCCAAGGCGGCCGAGGACGGCGCCAAGGTCGTGGTCTGCGCGTCGACCGGAAACACCTCGGCGAGCGCGGCCGCGTACGCGGCGCGCGCCGACATGCTCGCAGCAGTGATCATCCCCGACGGGCACGTCGCGCTCGGGAAGCTCGCACAGGCGTTGATCCACGGCGCGAAGGTCGTCTCGATCCGGGGCAGCTTCGACGACGCGCTGCACGTCGTGCGCGAGCTGGGGGAGCGGGGCGGCGTCACCGTCGTCAACTCGATCAACCCGTACCGCATCGAAGGTCAGAAGACGGCGGCGTTCGAGATCTGCGACGCGTTGGG
>JAUZEI010000290.1 GCA_030839105.1 Actinomycetota bacterium | reverse complement strand
GCTCGGCGATGAGCGACAGCGACTCGATGAGTGGCCGGTCGGGGTCGTACGAGAACGAGACGTCGCGGAACTCGATCCGGCCGCGTACCGGCGGCGGGTTCTCGCTCGCGGCCGGGTCCGCAATCTGCTGCTCGGCGTCGAGGAACTCGATCACGCGTTCGAAGGACGCGATACCCGACTGGAAGACGTTCATCATCGAGGCCACCTGTGTGAGCGGCATCGAGAACTGGCGCGAGTACTGGATGAACGCCTGGATGTCGCCGATCGTGATGGCGCCACTCGCGACCCGCAGGCCGCCGACCACGGCGACGAGCACGTACTGCACGTTGCCCATGAACATCGTGAGCGGTTGCATGAGGCTCGACATGAACTGCGCGCCGAACGACGATTCGTAGAGCTCGTCGTTCGTGGTGCGGAAGCGCTGGTCGACCTCGCGCTGTCGGCCGAACGCCTTCACCACGGCGTGGCCGGTGAACGTCTCCTCGATCTGCGAGTTGAGCATCCCGGTGCTCTTCCACTGCGAGATGAACTTGGGCCGGGAACGGCGGGCGACCGCGCGCATGCCCCACACCGATACCGGCACCGTCGTGAGCGCGACCGCCGCCAGCAGCGGCGAGATGGTGATCATCATCACCGCGGTGCCGATGAGCAACAACACCGACGTGAGCATCTGACTCAGCGTCTGTTGGAGGCTCTGCGCGACGTTGTCGATGTCGTTGGTGACGCGGCTGAGGAGATCACCGCGCGACTGCTTGTCGATGTAGCTGAGCGGCAGCGCGTGGACCTTCGTCTCCACGTCCGAGCGCAGCTTGAACATCAGCCGTTGGATGATGCCGGCGAGCATGTAGCTGGCCACGATGGAGAGCACCGACGACGCCGCGTACAGCTCCACCGCCTGCCACAGGGTGTGGTGCAGGGCACCGAAGTCCATGTGGTGGGAGACGACGCCCTTGATGATGATGTCGGTGCCGTGCCCGAGCACGCGCGGACCGAACACGTTCAACACCGCGCTCGTGGCGGCGACGATGAGGACGATGCCGAGCACGAACCGCATGGGTCCGAGCATGCGAATCAGCCGGCGCAGTGCGTTCTTGAAGTCCTTCGACCGCTCACCCGGAACGCCGGCCGAGTTCCAGCGGCCGGCCGCGCGCGTCTCCGGGGCCGAGAGATCGATCTCCTCGTTGTCCTGTTCGGCGTGGTCGTCTATGAGCGTCATGCCGCTTCGCTCTTCTCACCGATCTGCGACTGCACGATCTCTGCGTACGTCGGGCAGTCCTTGATGAGCTCCTCGTGCGTACCGCGGCCGATGACCACCCCGTCCTCGAGGACGAGGATGTTGTCGGCGGTCGAGATCGTCGAGACGCGCTGTGCGACGATGATCACGGCCGCGTCGCGCGTGTACGGGCCGAGCGCGGCGCGCTGCCGGGCGTCGGTCGTGAGGTCGAGGGCGGAGAACGAGTCGTCGAACACGTAGATGTCGGGCTTGCGGACGAGTGCCCGCGCGATCGACAACCGCTGACGCTGGCCGCCGGAGACGTTCGTGCCGCCCTGTTCGATGCGTGCGTTCAGCCCACCCGGCATGTTGCGGACGAAGTCGCTCGCCTGGGCGACGTCGAGCGCCTCCCACATCTCCTCTTCGGTGGCGTCCGGTTTGCCGAACTGCAGGTTGCTCGCGACCGTGCCCGAGAAGAGATACGGCCGCTGGGGCACGAGTCCGATGGTGCTCCAGAGCACGTCGGGATCGAGGTCGTGCACGTCGACGCCACCCACTCGTACGGTGCCCTCGGTGCTGTCGAACAGCCGCAGGATGAGGTTCACGAGCGTCGACTTCCCTGCGCCGGTACTCCCGACGACCGCGGTCGTCTGGCCCGGTCCGGTCGCGAACGACACGCCGCTCAACACGGGGTGTTCGGCGCCCGGGTAGTGGAAGCCGACGTCGTCGAACTCGAGCGCCCCGGGCGTCTGCACCTTGCGTACCGGGTCGACCGGCGGCACGACGCTGGGGTCGGTGTCGAGGACCTCTTGGATGCGCTCGGCGGAGACCGAGGCTCGGGGGATCATCGAGATCACGAACGTCGCCATCACGACCGACATCAGGATCTGCACGAGGTAGCTGAGATACGCGATGAGCGTGCCGACCTGGATCTGACCGGAGTTGACCCGGCTCGCGCCCAACCAGAGCACGCCGACGCTCGACACGTTGATGAGGAAGTTCACGGTCGGGAACATCGAGGACATGAGCCGGCCCGCGCGCAGCGATACCGCCGTGAGATCGCGGTTCGCACCGCCGAAACGCTGCTCTTCCATGGGTTCGCGGCCGAAGGCTCGTACGACACGGATTCCGGTGATCTGCTCGCGCAGCACCCGGTTCACCTGGTCGATCCGTTCCTGCATCAGGCGGAACGCGGGCACCATGCGGGAGACGAGCAGTCCGAGCAGCACTCCCGCTACCGGTATCGCGATGACGAGAACGATCGACAGGCCGACGTCTTGGCGGACGGCGAGGATCACGCCGACGACCAAGGTGATCGGTGCCGCGATCGCCATGGTGGCCGCCATCACGACGAGCATCTGCACTTGTTGCACGTCGTTCGTGATGCGGGTGATGAGCGACGGGGCGCCGAACGTGCCGACCTCGCGCGCGGAGAAGTCGGTGACCTTGTGAAAGAGGTTCTTGCGCAGGTCGCGCCCGAAGCTCATCGCGACCATGCCGCCCCAGTACACCGCGGCGACCGAGAACGCGACCTGGACGAGCGCGAAGAACAACATGATCGCGCCCCACGTGTAGATGTAGTGGGTATTGCCCTTGAGCACGCCGTTGTCGATGATGCGCGCATTGATGGTGGGCAAGGTGAGCGCGGCCGACGTCTGCACCGTTTGCAACACGACGATCAACAGCAACGCTCGGCGGTACGGACCGAGATGCGACTTCAGGAGGCGCATCAGCATGACGGCTCCGATCCGTCCACGACCGCGTGCATGATCGGAGCGCCGATGCCGTGCAGGAAAAGTTGCACCAGCTCTTCGGGCGAGCGTGGCTCCCCGGCGAGCATCGGGTGCGTCGTCGACAAGGTGAGCGCGCGCAGCAGCCGGGCGGCGGCGATCGGCTCGACGGTGATCTCCGAGCGCGCGGTCTCGAAGAGGCGCACGAGTGCGTCGCTGTCGACCATCGGGCGACGCGTCATCTCGTGATAACGCGTGCCCACGCTCGACATCACCTGCCACACGTCGATGACCCGCTGCTGGATGATGACCACCGCCGCCGCGAGACGCGCTTCGAAGATGAGGTCGGCCGGGATCTCGCTCAGCGCGACTTCGAGGGGTTCGGCGTCGAGGGCGGCTTCGATGACGGCCACGATGATCTCGTCCTTGTCGGCGAAGACCCGGAAGATGGTGCCCTCTGCGATGCCCGCCGCCTCGGCGATCTGGCGGCTCGTGACCCGGTCGCCGTGCTCGAGGAGGAGGGGCAGGGTCGCGGCGACGATCATCGAGCGTCGCTCGTCGGGCGGGAGGGCCGTCGCCCGCCGCGATTTCGTCGTCAGGGTCTTGGTCTCAGCCGGCGGCACGATCATGGGCCCTCCAGATTACCTGAGTGAGTCCTCACTCAGGTCCCGGAGACGTTTTCCCATGTCACAGGCCTGCCGGTGAGCGGTCACGCGTCACGCTTCGAGCCTCGACCTGCCGGTCACGAGAAGCGCGCGGGCCAACCGGCCCAGGCCGGGTCGGGTCGGCCGGTGGCGTACGCGTCGCGCAGGTGCTCGAGCCAGTGCGCGCTGTCGGCGAGACCTCCGGGTCGGTTGCGTGCGAGCCAGAGCGTCCGGTGGCGTTCGATGATCGGCGCCAGTCGGGCGACCAACTCGCGACGCGCGTCCTCGGGCACGGATCCGAGCGTCCCGTCGCCGGCCATGCGCGCCCGCGCGTCGACGACGAGCAACTCCATCACGTCGATCGTCCAATGCATCTCGTCGAGAAGGAGACGCGCATCGATCCGCCGGGCCGCGGACGCGTCGAGGTCGGACCGGGCGGACCTCAGCACGCGCTCGACGGTGTCGAGCTCGGCGAGCGTGAGGCGCTTGGTCAAGCCCCGTCCGACGCGGATCTGCGGGAAGTACAGGTGCATGACGAGAACCGAGTGGTTGGGGATCTGCGGCGTGACCGCGCGATGCGCGTCGCCGA
>JAUZEI010000288.1 GCA_030839105.1 Actinomycetota bacterium | reverse complement strand
CCCGAGGTGATCGCCGCGGTCGAGCGGGGCGATGCCGACGGGGGGGTCGTGCCGATCGAGAACATGATCGAGGGCTCCGTGTCGGTGACCCTCGACACGCTGGCCTTCGACAGCGACCTGTTGATCCAGCGCGAGATCGACCTGCCGGTGTCGCTCAATTTGTGCGCACGGCCGGGCGTCGGGCTCGGCGACATCCGTACCGTCGTCTCCTTCCCCCACGCGATCGCGCAGTGCCGCGCGTGGATGGCGAACAAGCTGCCGGCCGCCGAGGCCCGGGCGTCGCACTCCACGTCCGACGCCGCGCGCGAGACGTCGAGGTCGAAGCGCACCGATATTGCCGCGATCTGCAACTCCCTGGCGGCCGAGATCTACGGCCTCGAGATACTGGCCCGCGAGATCGAGGACCATCCCGAGAACCAGACGCGCTTCGTGCTCGTCGGCCGGGGCATTCCGGCGCCGACCGGCCACGACAAGACGTCGATCGTCTGCTTCCAGCGCGCCGATACCCCCGGATCGTTGCTCTCGATCCTCCAGGAGTTCGCGGCACGCGCGATCAACCTCACCAAGCTCGAGTCGCGTCCGACCAAGCGCGGCCTCGGCGACTACTGCTTCTTCATCGACTGTGACGGGCACGTCTCCGACGAGGTCGTCGCCGACGCGCTCCGCAACCTCGCGGCGAAACAGGCGAAGGTGAAGTTCCTGGGCTCGTACCCCGTAGGGGGTCCCGAGTCCGTTGGTGTCGCGCGGCGCAAGGCCGCGGGGAAGGCATGGAAGAGCGCCGCGGACTGGGTCGAGACATTGCGCACCCAGATCCGGGAGCCCGAGTGATCGACCTCAAGCGGCTGCGGGACGAACCGGAGTACCGGCGCGGGATCGAACGCAAGCGCGTGGGCGAGGGGTTGATCGACGAGGTACTGGCCCTCGACGCCGAGCACCGCGCGTTGGTGCACGAGGTCGAGGGATTGCGCGCTCGGCAGAATGCGGCGAGCAAGGAGATCGGGAAGGCCGCGCCCGACGAACGGCCGGCGAAGATCGAGGCCGCGGCCGCATTGAAGGACGAGCTCAGCGCCCGGGAGAAGGAGCTACAGGTTCTTGACGGGCGGCTCCGGGAGATCGCGTTACAGGTTCCCAATCCCGCCGACGCGTCGGTGCCGGACGGCGGCGAGGACGACGGAGAGGTCCTGCGGGTGGTCGGCGACACTCCGCCGCCTCCACCGCTCGATCACGCCACCTACTCGGAGGCGATGGGATTCGTCGACACGAAGCACGCCGCGGAGGCGAGTGGCTCGCGCTTCGCGTACATCATGCGCGAGGGCGCGTTGCTCGAGCTCGCGCTCGTCAACTACGCGATGAGCACGATCGTGCGCCACGGATTCACCCCGGTCGTCACGCCCGCGTTGGTACGGGAACGGACGATGGAGGAAGCGGGGTTCTTCCCGACGGATCGCGCGCAGGTGTACGACGTCGACGGCGGCGAGCTCTTCCTCCTCGGCACCAGTGAGGTCGCGCTCTCGGCACTGCATCGCGCGGAGACGCTCGCGTCCGAAGAGCTCCCGGCGCGCTACGTCGGCCTGTCGACGTGCTTTCGCCGCGAAGCGGGCACGTACGGCAAGGACACGCGCGGCATCTTCCGCGTGCACCAGTTCGACAAGGTCGAGATGTTTTCGTTCACCGAACCGGAGCACAGCGTCGAAGAGCACGAGCGCATCCTCGCGATCGAGGAGGAGATGATCGGCGCGCTCGGCCTTCCGTATCGCGTCACGAACATCGCAGCGGGCGATCTGGGCGCGGCGGCCGCGAAGAAGTTCGACATCGAGGTGTGGTTGCCGTCCGAAGCGGCGTACCGCGAGATCACCTCGTGCTCGAACTACACCGACTACTCGGCGCGCCGGCTCGGCACTCGGGTGAAGGGCGTGCGCGGCAGCCGGCTGGTGCACACGCTGAACGGCACGGGGATCGCGGTGAGCCGCATGTTGGTGCTCCTCTTCGAGCACTACCAGCAAACCGACGGGAGCTTCGAGGTTCCCGACGTGTTGCGGCCGTACACCGGCTTCACGACCGTCGCCCCGCCCCCAGAGCGCCGGGAGCCTCGAATCCGGAGGGGTGCCAGAGCGGCCGAATGGGACGGTCTTGAAAACCGTTGTGCGCAAGCACCCTGGGTTCGAATCCCAGTCCCTCCGCCAGGCTCCGGTTGTTCCTCGCGGGGGACGTGCGCAAAACCCTTCGGTACCGACGACTCAACGGCGCTGAACGAAAGGGATGCACCATGACCGACGCACCGGTCGCACTTGTCACCGGCGCGAGCCGCGGGATCGGCAAGGCAACCGCGATCGCGCTCGCGTCTGTCGGATTCGACGTTGCGATCACCGCCCGGACCGTCCACGAGGGCGACGCGCGCAGCGAGCCGAACTCGGTCCGCGGCGACGATCCGGTCGTCTCGCTACCCGGGAGTCTCGAAACGACAGCCGCCGAAATCACTTCGCGCGGGCGACGCGCGTTGATCGTGCCGATGGACCTGCTCGACCTGACGAGCGTCGAAGCTGCGCCGGCGACCGTGCTCGGCGAGTGGGGCCGCATCGACGTCTTGTTCAACAACGCGATCTACCAGGGACGCGGCAGTGCGGACCGCATTCTCGACATGAGGATGGACGACATCGACAAAGTCATGCGCGGCAACTTTGCCCACCCGCTTCGCCTCATCCAGCTCGTCGTGCCCCACATGACCGAGCGAGGCCACGGCCGCATCATCGACATGGTGTCGGGGTCGGCCCGACACGACCCGCCCGGCCCCGCCGGAGCGGGCGGCTGGGGCATCGGCTACGCAGCATCGAAAGCTGCGTTCGGTCGGGTCGCGGGCGGGATCGAGGCCGAGTTCCGGGACCGGGGCGTCCGCGCATTCAACGTCGATCCCGGAAACGTCATCACCGAAAAGCGACGACTGCAACACCCGAATGACGACTTCGAGCGAGGCTTCGGCTCGGCCCCGGCCGAAGCCACCGGCGCCGCGGTCAGCTGGCTCGCGAGCAACGACGACGCGCTCCGATTCGCGGGCAAATGGGTCTACGCCCCGAAGCTGTGCGCAGACCGTCGCCTCCTCCCGGGTTGGCCGCCCGAGGGCGTCACCCCATGACGACGGGGTCACCGGGATTCTCCCCCTTGCGCGCGAGCGATTCTGCCTGTATCACGTCACCCTGGGCGCGGTGTAGGAACGGAGGTCGGCGGTGGTGAGGACCTCTCGATGGCGACTCGGCCGCTGGCTGTGCGTGCTGGTTGCGGCGGTGTCCGTCCTGTCGGGTTGCGATTGGACGATGTTCCGGTATGGACCGGCGCGTACGGGATTCGATCCGACCGAATCGACGATCGGCATCGCGAACGTCGCCAATCTGCAACAGAAGTGGGCCGGCGGAACTCGCGTCTTCGACGGGATCCTGACCGCGCCCACGGTGGCGAACGGGGTCGTGTATCAAGTATCGAACTTCACCCTGTACGCGTTCCAGGCCGGCGCCGGGAACGCGACAAACTGCTCCGGGCTTCCCCGCTTCTGCAAGCCGTTGTGGACGGCAGCCGCGGGCGGTTTCATCGACTCGTCGCCGGCGGTCGTCAACGGAATCGCGTACGTGAATTCGACGGATGGCAATCTGTACGCGTTCGACGCGACGGGGCGCACGAAGTGTTCGGGCACTCCCAAGACATGCGCGCCGCTCTGGACGGCCGCGACGGGCGGCTTCGGCTCTTCTCCTCTGGTTGCCGGCGGGATCGTGTACGTCGGATCCGGCGACAGTCTCTACGCATTGGACGCGGCCGGAGTTGTGAACTGCTCGGGCACCCCGAAGATCTGCACCCCGCTGTGGAGCGCGGCTACGGGAGGTCAGGTTCTGTCGTCGCCGGCAGTCGTGAACGGACTCGTCTACGTCGGTTCGGGTGATGGCAAGCTGTACGCATTCGACGCGACCGGCAGCACGCACTGCTCCGGCAGTCCGCGGAAGTGCACGCCGGTCTGGACGGCCGCGACGGGCGCCATGATCTCCACCCAGGCCCCCGCAATCGCCAATGGCGTCGTCTACATCAGCTCGTTCGACAACAAGCTCTACGCCTTCGACGCCGCGGGAACCACGCACTGTTCGGGCGCGCCGAAGACCTGCACACCGCTCTGGACGGCCACGACCGCCGGTACCGGTGCGTCGGCCGCGGTCGCGAAGGGAGTCGTCTACGTCTTCGTCGAGCTGCCTGCAGAAGTGCTCTATGCCTTCGACGCGGCGGGAAGCACGCACTGTTCCGGCGTCCCGAAGACGTGCACGCCCCTTTGGACAGCCAGTCCCGGCGGATCAGAGGGGGGCTTCCGGCCGCCGGCGGTTGCCAACGGAGTGGTGTACGTCAGCGGTGGGCAAGACCTGCTCGGGTTCGACGCGGCGGGCAGCGTCAACTGTTCGGGGACTCCGAGGGTGTGCGCGCCGCTCTGGACCGCTCCCCGTGACGGCTTCGGCCCGGTCGTTGCGAACGGGATGGTGTATCTGGGGTCGGCCGACGGCAATCTCTACGCCTTCGGCTTGCCGTAGTCGCAGAGGGGCGGCATCTCCGTGTGACGCTCGTCCTCGGTTGGGTCCCGCACGAGTTGCCACCTCACTCTGGACAGGATTCTCGCGGGGTCATTGCGGACGCAGTTGAACGAGACCATTCGCTCGCGCGTACTCGACGAGCTCGGCTCGGGTGTGGCGATCGAGCTTTTGCTGAAGTTGCGCGCGACGCGTTTCGGCGGTGCGCAGGCTGATGTTGCACAGTCGCGCGACGTCGACGTTCGTGTAGCCGAGCACGAGCAGCAGCAGTACGTGATGCTCGTCCGGCGAGAGTCCGAGTGCCGTCGTCAGCGGTCGCTGCGACCGCGCGAGCTGCACACCCAATGAGGGCTGGAGGTACGTGTCGCCGGCGGCGACGGCGCGTATCGCCGCCAGGACGTCGGTGGCCGCCGAGTTCTCGAGCAAGTAGCCGTTGGCGCCGGCGGTGAGAACCGCTTGGACCTCCGCGGCGTCGTGGACGGCCGTGAACACCAGAATGGAACCCTGTCCGAAGAAGTCGCGCAGCCGCGTGATCACGTCGCCGTATGTCGCGTCGGGCAGTTTTATGTCCGTCACGATGACGTCGGGAGTGACATCGAGGCTGCTTGCGTCGGTGACGGTGGCCGCTTCCGCGACGACGACGAGATCGGGGTGGGGCTCGATCGCTGCGCGCAGGCCTTCCCGCATCATGGCTCGGCTGTCGACGAGCATCACCTTGACTCCGTGCCCGGACCGACTGTGCGACGTCTCGAACCCACGGGCGCGGGGCATGTCGCTACGCACCCACGACACCCGCGCGAACGCGGAGCAGGTGACAATCCGGATCGGAGTCGGACATGGGCTCAGACATGGGCTCAGACATGGGCGCGGTCCATTGGCGGCGACGGCGTTGCTTTCAGACTGTTCCTTCTCCCATCCTACGTCAAGTGACACTTGCAACTGAGCGCGTCATATGACAGCGTGAGAGCTACCGGCAAGGGGAAGCGGCGGCATAGGGTGGTGTACGTGGGTTCGTCCCGGATCGGGGAATCGCTGAGGTCGGCCCGAGTGCGTGTCGGCTGGAGCCGAGAGGCGCTCGCCTACCACTCCGGGGTGAGCTGGTCGGCCATCGCCCAGATCGAGTCGGGCCGACGTCAGGACGTCCGGCTGAGCAGCCTGTCGGCCCTCGCCGAGGCGTTGGGGGTGAGCGTCGACTATCTCGTCGGTGGCAAGGCGACGCTCGCACCGCATCTCTTCGAGCATCGACTCCTGACCTACGGGTCGGACGAGGACTACCTCGAAGCGGCGATTCCCTACGTCGCAGAAGGACTCGAACGCGCGGAATGCGTGTTGGTAGTGACGACGCCCGCGCAGACGGCTCTTGTGCGCGACGCGCTCGACGTTCGCTCCGACGCCGTCGAGTTCGCAGATTCGGCCGAGTGGTACAGCTCGCTCAGCGGGGCCCTGAACCGGTACCGAGCGTTCGTGAAACAGAAATACGAGGCCGGCGCGGCGTGGATACGCGTGGTGGGTGACCCCGTTTGGGCGGCCCGGTCCGGCGCGGAGATCACTGCGTGGTTCCGTTACGAGTCTCTCGTCAATCTCTCCTTCGCGTCGGCCCCGGCAACCATCGTTTGTCCGTACGACACGAGATTCGTGCCTCCCGAAGTCGTGGCCGAGGCGCGCCGAACGCATCCCGAGGTCGCTGACTCGAGCGTCGTCGTGGGTGGTCCCACGTATGAAGCGCCCGAGGACTTCCTGCTGCAGCCGTAGGCCTAGTGGCGGCGCGGTTCACCCGAGCGCGCGCGGGCGTGGCGCGCGGCCCCTTGCGGCCCACCCTCGCCGAGTTCCGGGTCAGACCTCGACCGTGACCCGGAGAAAAGTCGCGCTGATCGACGTCGTCTGATCGTTCGGGCTCTGGTTCTGTTCGTTGAACAAGGCGGCCAGCTCGCGGTGCAGGTCGTCCGCCCGCCCGGCCGCCTCCGCGGCTTCGAATGCGTTCATCGTCGGGCCGTAATAGCTCCGGAACAGGTCGAGAAACTCCGAAGGCGGCACGGGACTTTCGAAAGCGAATGTGTCGCGCTCGCACGTGACTTTGTCGTGGGAAACCCCGGCGGCGGTGAAGCGCTCGACCACATTGTCGGCAATACCCCACGTCATCGGGCTGACGAATCCTTCGGGCGGCGGGGACGAGTACGCGGAGCTGATCTTCAGGATCTGGGCGACCAGCGTCGGGTCGCCGGGAATCCAGTTGCCCATGACGATCCGCCCTCCCGGCCGCGTCACGCGCACCATCTCCTTCGCGACGTCGAACGGTTTCGGCGCGAACATCGCTCCGAAGATGCTGACGACGAGATCGAACGACTGGTCGTCGAGCTCCGCCAGGTCGCACGCATCGCCTTGTTGAAAGCTCAGATTCTCGAGGCCGTCCTCCTTGGCGCGGCGATTCCCGGCGTCGACGAGGTTGCTTGCGATGTCGACGCCGAGAACATCGGCTCCGAGCCGGGCCGCGGGAAGCGCCGTCGTTCCGTCACCACATCCGAGATCCAAGACCTTCAGCCCCTTCGTGATCTCGAGCCGATCGACCAGACGCGCACCGCTGCCTCTCATCGCGGCGGCCACGCGAGTGAAATCGCCCTTTTCCCACAGTTCCTTGTTGGCGTTCATTGGATCGGTCCTCCTATCGAATGATCGACGAGCAACGGTGCGCGGGCGCGTGTGCTTCAGATGCGTCGGCCCGTGAACGCGACCAATTGCTCGATGGGTGTCGCGTCGGCAGGGGGCTCGACCGCTGCCGCGAACGTGTCGCCGTCGCGCATTGCCGGCGCGATGGCCTGACGGGCGAAGGCATCGGCCTCGGCGACGAGCGCGTCGGACGGCGCATAGGTCTGACCGGTCGCGGTGGCGAGGTCCCACCCGTGCACGAGTCCGTCGAGCACGACGAGGCGGGCGAAGGCGTCGCCCGGCATCTCGCCGAATGGTGACGCGATGGTGCGTTCGAGCGCGCCCGGTGACGCGACCGCGCCCATCAGACCGGCCAGCGCGGCCTGCGTTCGGGCAACGACGTCCGGACTTTGCGCAACCTCGGAAGGCGTCTCGGGTGGTGAAGCGCCGCGAAACGCGGCTGCGAACTGAGTGGCGCCGCCGATCATGTGCCCCAGGACGCCGCGCACGGTGAAGTTGGTGCAGGCGGTCGGTGAGTCCAGATCTTCGGGTGTGATCGCCGAGGTGACCTGACCGAGCAGTGGCCCGAGCTCGTCGAGCTGTTCGAGTGGTCCCATGGTGGTTTCTCCTCGGATCGGTGATGTCGCGGCCTCGGTGCCTCGGAGGTGCCGGGCGGCGAGCTCGGCCGCCTCGCGGTCGCGGCCGTGGACCATGTGGTCCTGCACCTCGTCCGCCCACCCGGTGTTCACAGCATGACCTTCGTCCATGTCGTCATCGTGATCGGCGCGCATCTCGGCCGCATCGGACAGACCACGCATTCGCGGCCGACCCCATGTGGGTCATCTGACCCATCCTGTCGTCACGCCCCGGCGGGGCCTACGTCGTTCAGCCGATGCGGGCGGGAGCACGCGCGCCGATGATGTCGAGATGCCGGGATCACCCCGGCCGAGCGCACGGGGGTATGCCATGCACGCGACCATCAATGAGGTACCGCTCGAGATGCAGGTCGACGGGATCGTGACCCGCGGATTGACCTCCGGAGACGTCACCATTCGTCACATCGACCTTCCGCCGGGCGTCGACTTCACGCCTCTCTTCAAGGGCCTGCCGGACGATCTCTGCCAGTCGCCGCACTGGGGATACGTGACGGCCGGTTCGATCTCGGTCCGGTACGCGGACGGTACCGAGGAGACGACGCGCGCCGGTGAGGTGTTCCACTGGCCGGGCGCGCACACCGGCTGGACCGACGAAGGCGTCACCTTCATCGAGTTCAGTCCCGCGGCCGCAATCGGCCCCGTCCTCGAGCACCTCGGCCGCCAGCTGTCGCCGCAAGTGTGAA
>JAUZEI010000285.1 GCA_030839105.1 Actinomycetota bacterium | reverse complement strand
ATCCTGAGTAGAAGGG
Organism: Actinomycetota bacterium; assembly: GCA_030839105.1. GTDB lineage: Bacteria > Actinomycetota > Acidimicrobiia > IMCC26256 > PALSA-610 > PALSA-610. Next base: position 5,300 of record JAUZEI010000285.1, on the reverse strand, counting down.
TTCGCTCACCGAAGTCATCTTCCGACGGCGGGACGAGCCCAGGCTAGGAGTACTGCGGTTCGATTGCCACCCGCCCCGATTGCCCTGCCAGCCGTTGCGACTTGCGCCGCGACTGGGCTGCCAACTGTCCCGGGCGGTCACCCCGGGAGACCGGGAAAGAACAGCGCGATCTCGCGCGCGGCTGACTCCGGCCCGTCGCTACCGTGTACGAGATTCTCCGTGAGCTCGATCGCGAGGTCGCCCCGAATCGTTCCGGGTGCCGCTTCGCGCGGATTCGTCGTGCCCATCAGCGTGCGCACGACCTTGAAGGCGTCCGGGCCCGCGGCGACGATCGCCACGAGGGGCGAACGGGTGATGAATTCGACGAGATCACCGAAGAAGGGCTTACCGTCGTGTTCGGCATAGTGCTGCTTGGCCGTGGCTTCGTCGAGGACGCGCAGCTCCATGGCGACGATCTTGAGCTGCTTGCGCTCCAAGCGCCCGACGACCTCGCCCACGAGCCCGCGCTCGACGCAATCCGGTTTACAGAGGACGAGGGTGCGATCGCTCATACGACCCGAGAGCCTACGGGGAGGCACGCCGGGTCCGACAAACGGACACTCCACCGTCGGTGGTGCCGGCTCAGGAGACCAGCACCGAGCGGGCGGCGCCCACGACGTACAGCGAGCCCGTGATCACGATCTGACCGTCGGCCGGCGTCAACAGGAGCGCGGTACCGACCGCGTCCTCGACTCGATCGGCGACCTCGATCCGGTTCTCGGGCAGTCCGAGTTCGATCGCGGCTTTGACGATGAACGATGTTTCCAGGGCACGCGGACTCGGTGGCCGGCAGACGACGAGCAGACCGGCGTGCTCATCGTCGGCGAACTCCTCGACGCCCAGCGCGGCGAGCATCTCCCGCGGGTCCTTCTCGCGCAGCAGCCCGACGACAAGCGTGCGCGGTCCCTCGCTGAACTCCTCGTCGAGGGCGCGCCGGAGTGCTTCGGCGCCGGCGACGTTGTGCGCGCCGTCGAGCAGGACGAGCGGTTGGCGGCGGACGACCTCGAGCCGGCCCGGAGACTTCACACGCGCCAGCGCGTCGGATACGACCTCGAACGGCAGCGGAGCACGGACGAGGCTCTCGGCCGCGGCCAGTGCGATCGCCGCGTTGTCGGCCTGATGCGCGCCGTGCAGTGGGAGGAAGACGTCGGGATACTCCGCACCCGGGCTGCGCAGGTCGACGAGCCGGCCGCCGATGGCGACCACGTTGCGCGACACGCCGAAGTCGACGTCGCGCCGGAACACCCGGCCGTCAGCGCGCGCCTCGAAGATGGCCTGGATGTTCGGGTCGGTCTCACCGAGCACGAGGGTGGCGCCGGGCTTGATGATGCCGGCCTTCTCGGTGGCGATCTGCTCGCGCGTCGGCCCGAGGTAGTCGACGTGGTCGACACTGACGTTCGTGACGACCGCGACCTGGCCGTCGACCACGTTCGTCGCGTCCCACGTGCCGCCCATCCCGACCTCGACGACCGCGATGTCGACGGCCTCGTCCGCGAACCAGCGAAACGCGGCTGCGGTCACGACGTCGAAGTACGAGGGATCGACGCCGATCGAGTCCTGCACGAGCGAGACCGCGTAGAGCATCTCCTCGAACGCGTCGTCGGTGATCGGCTCACCGTCGATCGACATGCGCTCGTTGACGTGTTCGAGATGCGGACTCGTGTACGCGCCGACCTTGAGCCCGAGCCCGGTGAGCAGCTCGGTGAGCACGCGGACCGTCGTGGTCTTGCCGTTGGTGCCCGTGATGTGGATCGCCGGGAACTCGAGCTCGGGCGAGCCGAGGTACTGCATCAACGTCGAGATCCGGTCGAGCGTGGGCGGACCCCGCCGGCTCCCCGCCGGCACGTTGAGGCTCTCGAGGTTGACGTGCGAGGCGAGCCACGACGGGCCGTCGAAGTTCGACGGAGTGGTCATGACCCGGATTCGCCCAGCTCGACGTGCACCACTGCACCCTCACCGGGTTGAAGTTCGAGCACGGCGATCTTGCCCGCGGCGCGCACGTCGTCCCGGGCGGCTTCGAGCGCGGCGAGCCGCTCCGGCGTGTCGATCACGTGCACACGCGCCACCGGTGCCGCGAGCGAGACTTTCTGCGTCGATTTCGCCTTGCGCACCTCAGCGAGCACATCGGCCGCGACCTCGTAGACGAGCGGATCGGCATCCGCGAGGCGCAACCCCGCCGCCTCGGGCCATGCCGTGCGGTGCACGGAGTCCTCGCGCCACCACGACCACACCTCTTCACTCACGTACGCGAGCACCGGCGCGAACAGTCGCAACAGCGTCGAGAGCGCGATCCGCAGCGTGACCGCGGCGGACCGTGCCGCGTCGTCGCCAGATTCGCCGTAGGAGCGACTCTTCACCAACTCGAGGTAGTCGTCGCAGAACGACCAGAAGAACCGTTCGGTGCGTTCGAGCGATCGTGCGTAGTCGAACGACTCGAACGCAACGGTCACCTCATCGACGAGATCGGCGAGCGCGACGAGCAACGCGCGGTCGAGCGCGCTCGTGACATCGTGCAGATCCTCGGCCGCCTCGCCGGAGACACCCAACACGAACTTCGACGCGTTCAACACTTTGATGGCGAGCTTCTTGCCCACCTTCATCACGCCGAAGTCGACCGCAGTGTCGACGCCGGGCCGGCCGTTGCACGCCCAGTAGCGCACGGCGTCGGCCCCGTACTCCTCGACGAGCGGCATCGGCGTGACGACGTTGCCCTTCGACTTCGACATCTTCTTGCGATCGGGATCGAGGACCCAACCGTTGATGGTGGTGTCCGACCACGGCAGCACACCGTGCTCCAGACGCGCCCGCACGATCGTGTCGAAGAGCCAGGTGCGGATGATTTCCGGTCCCTGCGGCCGCAGGTTCATCGGGAACGTGCGTTCGAACAGATCGGGGTCGTCGACCCAACCCGTCGCGATCTGGGGCGTCAGCGACGACGTGGCCCACGTGTCCATCACGTCGGGATCGGCGGTGAAGCCGTCCGGCCGGTCGCGTTGGTCCTCGTGGAACCCGGGTGGGCAATCGGTGGAGGGATCGACGGGTAGGTCTTCGTCGGCCGGCAGCAGCGGGTCGTCGTAGGCGCAGTTGCCGTCGGCGCCGACCCGGTACCAGACCGGGAACGGCACACCGAAGTAGCGCTGGCGGCTGACGAGCCAGTCGGCATTCAGTCCTTCCAGCCACGTGTCGTAACGCACGCGCATCGTCGGCGGGTGCCAGTGCAACTCGCGACCCATCGCGAGCAACTCGGCGCGTAGGTCGAGGTCGCGGCCGCCGTTGCGGAGGTACCACTGCCGGGAGGTGACGATCTCGAGCGGTCGCTCACCCTTCTCGAAGAACTTCACCGGGTGCGTGATCGGGCGCGGCTCGCCAACGAGCTCACCCGAGGCCCGGAGCTGTTCGACGACGATCTTCTGCGCCTGCTTCGCGTTGCGGCCTGAGATCTCGCTGTATGCGGCGACGCCATCGGGTGCAAGACCGTCGGGCGGGTCGGCCTTGAACCGGCCGTCGATCCCCAGGATGGCGCGGGTCGGGAGCTGCAACTCGCGCCACCAGACGACGTCGGTGGTGTCGCCGAAGGTGCAGATCATCGCGATGCCGGTGCCCTTATCGGGATCGGCCAGGTGGTGCGCGACGATCGGGACCCGGGCGCCGTAGAGCGGCGTGACGACCTCGCTGCCGAACAGTTCTCGGTAGCGCGCGTCGTCGGGATGCGCGACCACGGCCACACACGCGGCGAGCAGCTCGGGCCGAGTGGTGTCGACGAGCACGTCGTCGGAGCCATCGGCCTTGTGGAAGCGCAGCGCGTGATACGCACCCGGCATCTCGCGGTCTTCGAGCTCGGCCTGCGCGACCGCAGTGCGGAAGTCGACGTCCCAGAGCGTCGGCGCCTCGGCCTGGTAGGCCTCGCCCCGCGCCAGGTTGTGCAGGAACGCGCGCTGGCTGGTGCGCCGGGCGGCATCGCCGACTGTCGTGTAAGTGAGACGCCAGTCGACCGACAGTCCGAGGCGGCGCCAGAGCTGCTCGAACGCTTCCTCGTCCTCGGCGACGAGGCGCTCGCAGAGCTCGAGGAAGTTCGGGCGCGAGATCGGGATGACGTCCTTACCCGGTTTCTCGGCCGGAACGAAGTCCGGGTCGTACGGCAGGTGCGGTTCGCAGCGCACGCCGTAGTAATTCTGGACGCGCCGCTCGGTGGGCAAGCCGTTGTCGTCCCAGCCCATCGGATAGAAGACGTGACGCCCCCGCATGCGCTGGTACCGCGCGATCGCGTCGGTCTGCACGTAACCGAAGGCAGAGCCCATGTGCAACGAACCGCTGACCGTCGGGGGCGGCGTGTCGATCGAGAAGATCTCGTCGCGCGAGTGCGATCGATCGAACCGGTAGGTCCCGTGCTCCTCCCAAACCACCGACCAGCGCGCTTCGAGCCCGACGAGCGTCGGTTTGTCGGGGATGGGGGCCATGCGCCCGATTGTAGGAGGCACCTCCTCGGTCACTCCTCTCATGATTTCCTCGCACCGCTTCGCGCACCGGGCCAGTTACAGTCCTCTGCTCGTGAGCAGTGACGCCGCCGTTCGGTCCGAGGCGGCGCCGCCGCCCTCCTCTCGGGCCGCGCCGGGCGAGCGCGTCGCACCCGCGCCCGCCACCTGGTGGATCCTGCTCGGCGTCGCGGTGGTGGCATACCTGTTGCCGTTGCGCGCGCTGTTGCACGCGCCCGGCGCGGCGATGGAAGAGGGCTTCATGCTCGTCTTCCCCGACCGGGTGCTGCACGGCGCGGTGCCGAACAAGGACTTCTTGTATCTCTACGGTCCGGGCAGCCTGTGGACGTTGGCCGGCATCTACAAGGTGTTCGGCACCCATCTCGTGGTCGAGCGACTCGCCGGTCTCGCGCAGTTGATCGGCATGGCCCTCGCCGCCGGTCTGCTCGTGCGGTGGTGGGGACGCGCGGTCGCGATCTCGGCCGTGCTGCTCAACGTCTTGTTCGTGATGCCGGCCGTGCAATTGATCGCGATTCCGTGGACGGGCGGCGCCGCGCTCGCGCTGGGCGCGCTCGTCGCGCTGCTCCAGGCGCGCCACGACGACGGGCGCGAGACGGCGGGCCGCGCGCCGCGCGGCGACCGCGCCCGAAGGTGGGCGCTGATCGGCGGCGTTCTCGCGGGCGTGGCGATGCTGTTCCGGATCGATCTCGGCCTGGCAGTCGCGCTCGGGGGCGGAGCCGCGATCTGGGGCCTCTCGCGACCGGTTGTGAAACGAGCACTGCTCGGGAC
>JAUZEI010000147.1 GCA_030839105.1 Actinomycetota bacterium | reverse complement strand
GTCGTCGGCGATCCCGCGCGCATACCCGACGCGATCGAGGAGATCCTCCGCTTCGAGGGTTCGACCCAGGTGATGGCGCGCACGTTGACGCGTGCGATCACACTGCACGGTCGGGAGATGCCCGAGGGCGACAAGGTGCTGCTTCTGCTGGGGTCCGCCAACCGCGACGAGCGCGTGTGGGATCGTCCCGATGTGTACGACATCGATCGCGCCTGGTCCACGCACCATCTCGCGTTCGGGCACGGCATCCACGTGTGCCTCGGTGCCGCGCTCGCGCGGCTCGAGATGCGCGTCAGTCTCGAGGAGTTCCTCGGCCGTCACCCCGACTACCACATCGACGAGGAGGGGCTGGAGCGCGTGCACTCCGGCAACGTGCGCGGCTATTCGCAGATGCCGATACGTATATGACCGATGCGTATATGACCAATACGTATGTGAATGGAATGCCCGTGAACCGGACACCGGTGCATGGGACGCCGATGCATGGGATGCCAGTGGGTGGGGTGCCAGTGGGTGGGGTGCAAGGTGAGTGACCTGTCCGAGATCACGGCGCTGATCCACGAGTACGCCTTTCGTCTCGACGCGGGCGACTTCGACAAGGTCGCGGAGTTGTTCGCGAACGCGGAGCTGCGGTCGACCCGCCACGACCGTGTGCGCCGGGGGACGGCCGAGGCTCGCACCCTCTACGACTCCGTCGTCCTGTACGACGACGGCACGCCGCGCACCATGCACCAACTCACGAATGTCACCGTCGAGATCTCGGGTGAAGGGGCAACCGCCCGCACCTACTTCACGGTGCTGCAGGTGACGGGACGGGGGTTTCACCCGGTCCTGGCCGGGGAGTATCGCGACCGGTTCGCGCTCGTCGACGGCCGCTGGCAGTTCACCGAACGGGTCTTCGATCCGAGGCTGTTCGGTGATCTTTCGGGCCATGTGCGCGCGTAGCCTGACGACATCACCGCCCCGCGTGAGGAGACATCCGTGAGCAGTCAACCGACGCTGGTCGTGCTCGGCGCCTCGGGCGACCTGGCCGTCCGGCTCCTGTTTCCGGCCCTTCTCTCCCTCGAGTTCCGCGAGCGGCTCGAAGACCTGAAGATCATCGGCTACGCGCGCCAAGAGTGGAGCACCGACGAGTTCCACGAGCACCTGCGCGCCGCGATCGACATGGACGGAGTCGATATCGACCAGAAATACTTCGAGCGGTTCATCGATCGGATCGAGTTCCACGGCGGCGACATCTCGGTCTCCGCGCTGAAAGGGCTGGAGCCCGAGCTCGACGGGCCGGCGATCTTCTATCTCGCGCTTCCGCCCGGCGTCTTCGCCGACGCGGCCGAGAAGATCGCACAGGCCGGTCTCGCGGACCAGACGAAGGGTTATCGCCGCCTCGTGATCGAAAAGCCCTTCGGCACCGATCTCGAGACCGCACTGGAGCTCAACGAGCAACTGCACCGCTACTGGCGGGAAGACCAGATTTTCCGGATCGATCACTTCCTGGGCAAGGAGACCGTCCAGAACATGCTCGTGTTCCGGTTCGCGAATCGGTTCATCGAGCCCGTCCTCAATTCCGGCCACGTCGACGAGATCCAGATCACCGTGGCGGAGACGCTCGGTGTCGAAGGCCGCTCGCACTATTACGACGGGATCGGCGCGCTGCGCGACATGGTGCAGAACCACCTGATCCAGATGATGACGTTCGCAACGATGGAACCCCCTGCGCTGTGGGAAGCGGAGATGATCCGCGACCACAAGGTCGAGGTGTTGAAGTCGGTACACGCCATGAATCCGGATACCGACGCAGTGCGAGGCCAGTATTCCGCCGGCCTTGTCGAAGGCGTGCCACGCGTCGGTTACCGCCAGGAGCCCGGCGTCGAGCCGACGTCACGCACCGACACGTTCGCCGCGGTGCAACTGCACGTCGACACGTGGCGCTGGGAGGGCATCCCGGTGCTGCTGAGGTCCGGAAAGCGTCTGGCGGCCAAGGCGCACGAGGTCGTCTTCCGGTTCCGCGAGCCGCCGACGAGCCTGTTTCGCCACACCCCGCTCGAGCACGCCGAGCCGAACTGGCTGGTGTTTCGCATGAGCCCGTCGGAGGCGACCGAGCTGGTCGTCCGCACCAAGCAGCCCGGACTGGAGCTCGAGACCCGGGAGTCGGTGCTGCGGGCCGATTACGCCACGGCCGACGACCATGAGGCGAGTGCATACGAGTCGCTTCTGCTCGATGTCCTCGAAGGCGACCACACGCCGTTCCTGCGCTTCGACGAGGTGGAATGGTCGTGGCGCATTGTCGACCCCATTCTCAAGGCGTGGGAGCACGGTGCGCCCGAGGAATATGTCGGCGGCAGCGACGGCCCGGCGGGTCAGCACCGATTCCTCGGCCCCGGTCACTACTGGCGGCCGCTCCTGAATCCCGCGAAGTAGCGCCGGTCGGCGAAAAAGCTTGAACCGCGGGGCGTGATCCACGACGATTCCGACTGATCCGCTTGGATAGGTCACGAGTCTTTGTCATGGGAGGTGGGCTCCGTGCAGGTTCACGAACGTCCGGTCAGCTACGCGACGCCGTCGACGCGACCATTCGGGCTCGCCGCCGCGATCGCCGGGTTCCTCGGTACGGAGATCCCGATCGGCCTGGACTGTTACGACGGCAGCCACCTCGGACCAACGGGCACCGCGACGCGCATCGTCGTACGTTCGCCCAAGGCGCTGCGCTACGTCCTCACCGGTCGGGGTGAGCTCGGTTTCGCGCGCGCGTATGTAGCGGGCGAGATCGATGTCGAGGGCGACATCTTCGAGGCGCTCTCGTTGCGCGACAACCTGCCCGACGTGAAGGTGACGCCGCGTGAGTGGCTCCTGCTCGCGCGTGCGGCGGGGGTCGAGGGTCTCAAGCCGTTGCCGCCGCCGCCCGAGGAGGTGCGGGTCCGTGGCCGCCGACACACGAAGGAGCGCGACGCAGCGGTCATCGCGCATCACTACGACGTGTCGAACGACTTCTACCGCATGGTGCTCGGCCCTTCGATGACGTACTCGTGCGCGGTGTTCGCCGGGTCGGACACGACGCTGGAAGCCGCGCAGGAGGCCAAGTACGAGTTGGTCGCGCGCAAGTTGGGTTTACGCCCGGGCATGCGCTTGCTCGACGTGGGCTGCGGCTGGGGCGGGATGGCTATCCACGCGGCGCGCGAGCACGGCGTCCATTCCGTTGGCGTCACACTCTCGCAGCGGCAGGCGGAATGGGCGCAGGCGGCGGCGCGGGCCGCCGGTCTCGACGATCGGGTCGAGATCCGTGTCCAGGACTACCGCGACATCGTCGACGGCCCCTTCGACGCGATCAGCTCGATCGGCATGTTCGAGCACGTCGGCGCGGCGAAGCTCGACGAGTACTTCACCCGGTTGTTCGGCCTGCTGCGTCCGGGCGCCCGTCTCCTCAACCACGGCATCGCCAAACGCCCGAGCCCGCGGGCCGCGTTCTCGCACCGCGGCTTCATCGATCGTTACGTGTTCCCCGACGGCGAGCTCCACGAGGTCGGTTCCGTCGTGACCCGCGTGCAGCGCGCCGGCTTCGAGGTGCGCAACGTCGAGGGACTGCGCGAGCACTACGCCCAGACGCTGCGGCACTGGGTCGCGAACCTGGAGATGAACTGGGACGAGGCGGTGCAACTCGTCGGCGCGGGCCGCGCTCGCGTGTGGCGCCTCTACATGGCGGCGTCGGCCATGAATTTCGAGGGCGAGCGCACGCACATCCACCAGGTACTCGCGGTTCGCAACCATCCCGACGGCACCAGCGACATGTCCCGCCGCCCCGACTGGGAACCCCGGACGTAGCTCACGGGCAGCGCAGACCGGCAGCCCTCGATCCCGCCCCACAACACGCGGACACAGGACCGGAGCGTCGCCGGCTCGGAGGCCGATCGCGCCTTCGGCTCGCGCCGACCTTCGATCACTCGTCGGAGGTCGGCGGTACGGTCCGAGGCAACGCCGGCTTCTTCTCGTCGTGCCCACCGAACTGCTTGCGCAACGCCGACAGCAGCCTGTTCGTGTAGTCGGCGGCGCCCTGCGACGTGAATCGACTCATGACCGCGGTCGCGATCACGGGCGCGGGCACGCCCTGATCGATCG
>JAUZEI010000254.1 GCA_030839105.1 Actinomycetota bacterium | reverse complement strand
CGGCCTGCTGGCGCAGAGTCACCAGTCCCGTGCTCACCTGCGAGAGCGTGGAGCGGTAGTTGCCGGCCGCGTCACCACCCACGTTGCGGAGCAACGAGCGGAAGTTCCCGACGGCGACGTCGGAACGGGCCGTGACCTGCGCCGAGTTCTTGGCGTCCTTGACTGCGACGAGGTTCTGCGCGCCGATGGCTCGCAGCGCTTCGAAGTCGCGCTCGTTCTCGAGGGCGTTCAGCACACCGGCCGGACCGGTGGCCGAGGTCGCGAGACCGGCCTGCAGCTTGACCTGCGCGGAAGTGTTGTACGCGTCCCGCACCTGGAGTGCCGCGAAACTCGCCAATGCCGCGAGCGGCACCGCCAACGTCGCCGCCAACTTCGTCCTGATCGTCAGCTTGCGTTTCACCAGCGATCCCTCGCCCCGCGCTCTCATATGGTCGTCGTGGGTCCGTCGGGAACGGCCCACGGATTGGGTTGTCGGCTCGGACCGGGCCCGCCCTAAGCCTGATGTCACCGTCGGTGAACAGAAGTTCGCCATGGGGTCGCTGCGGAGGCGGCGAATCGGGCGCATCCGGCAAACGGGCCGCGCCGGCGTAGACCGGTAAGTCGATCGAAAGAAGTAGCGAATTATCCTTTGTTTATAAGGGGTATTCGACTATAGTCGAACACATGTTCGTTACGGCGGAGTCGATCACTGCGAAGCGCAAGGCGATCGACGCGCTGGAGGCCGACTGGCTGAAGGACCTCGCCGAATACGCGCGCTCGGGCGACTGGCAAACAGCCGGATACTTCAACGTCGCATCCGCGCTACGGCACACCTCGCGGATCGATCAGGGCGTCGCCCAGAAATACGTCAACCTGGCTCGCAAGTTGGACGCCTTGCCGTTGGTGGCCGCCGCGTTCGCCGCGGGCGACATCTCACTGCGGCACGCGCAGGTGATCGCGAAGGCGACAACCGCCAAGCGCGCCGGCACCATGTCCCAGGTTGAGGACAAGCTCGTTGACATCGCCCGGGAGCACACACCCAAAGATCTTTCGGGGGTCGTCCAATCGCTCACCGACGCGATCGATGGTGACGGTGGTGCGGAAGCCGACGCAGAGGCCTACGACGCGAACGCGCTCTACATGTCGAGCACGCTCGACGGACGGTGGGACATCAAGGGCAGCTGCGACCGGCTGACCGGTGAGGTGATCATGGCGGCTCTCGACGCGCGCATGGCGTGCGATCGGCAGAAGCATGATGCTCGGCGCGCGCCGGCGCGCCGCATGGATGCCCTCTTCGAGATCTGTCGCCGGCCACTGGATGCCGGCGAGCTCGGCGAATCGCACGGTGTTCGCCCGCACATGAATCTGGTCGTGGATGTCGACGACCTCCCCGGCGCCACTCCCGACCTTCTGGCCAAGGTGCGCGGTGACCTCCGGCGCAACGGTACCTCTCGGCGACGATGCTCGACCTGTTGCTCTGTGACTGCGACGTCTCACGCGTGATCATGGCCGGCAAGTCCGACGTTCTCGACGTCGGCCGCGCCACCCGCACGGTCACGACGGCACAGTGGAAGGCGCTCGTCGTACGCGACCGGCACTGCCAGGCACCCGGGTGCGACCGCCCGCCCGAGGCGTGCCAGGCCCACCACATCGTGCACTGGACGCGCGGCGGCCCGACCAACCTCGAAAATCTCGAGTTGCTCTGCTGGCATCACCACCGCCACCGACACATCCACGACGCCCAAGCCCGCGCCGCGTAGTCGTCGGCTGCGAGTGCCGGCCGGCTCGTCGTATGAGGGATACACGAAGCATTGGCCATCGGTCGTGAAGCCGTTCCCCGACAGATGCTCCGCCGGCTCTGCGAAGTAAGCGGGGTGGAGTACCGCGGCTCGTGCCTCACGAGCGCAGCAAGTGCAACGCTCGGCGTCCCTAATGTTCGACCAAATCGGCGCGGTATTCGGGGTGGGCGCTCAGCCATGCGGACGCGCGGCGCATGGAGTCTTCGTTGTTCTTGTTGATGAACTTGTAGAGCGGGCCCTCGAACCATTTGAACGGGGCCTTCTGCAGGTTGTACGTCTCGTCGAAGCGGATCATCGTGCGGTTCGGGGCGAGCGGCTCGAGCTCGACATGGCCGATCTGGTCGTTGCCGGGCGTCGACGAGATCATCGTGTACGTGTAGCCCCGGTCGGGCTGCACGTCGGTGACGAGCTCGAGCGCGGAACCCTCACGGCCCAACGGCATCTTGTAGATGACCCGTCGGAGGCGTCCGTTGTGATCGCTGTCACCCGGATAGAGCACGTCGACGCGCTTCACCATGGGCGCGTAGTCGGTCCACCGGTCGTAGTCCTGGAAGAGCGCCCAGATCCGGGACGCGGCGTGGGGCATCTCGAACTCGTATCGATGCTGGCGCATGAATCGCTCCTCCGTCTGCGTCTATCGTGCGAACCGTGATCCTGCACGATCTGAGCGTCGATGAGCACGACTTCGCAAGCCGCACCGGCTGGACCATCAAGCCCGAGGGTGCATGCAAGGCCGAGGTGTGCGTTCCGTTGCCGCCCGACGTGCGCACCGAGGACGGCCGACTCCACGTTCGCATCCTCGCCGCGAAGCTCGGCATGCCGTTGGTCGAAGACGCGGCGCACGACATGTGGGCACTCGGCCCCGAGACCGCGGTCACGGGTCGCACCCTGACCTCCGCCGTTGCGCCCGACCTCGAGCTGCCCGACGCTGATGGCAACTCCTTCAAGCTCTCGAGTCTGCGGGGCAAGAAGGTCGTGCTCGTGTCGTGGGCATCATGGTGCGGCTGCCGCTTCGATCTCCCGCTCTGGCAGCAGCTCCGCGATCGTTGGAAGGACGAAGGCCTCGAGGTCGTCACCGTCGCCCTCGACGTCGAAGCGAATGAAGCGCGCACCTTCATCGAGAAGGCGCACGCCGAGCACCCGTCGCTGATCGACGAAGCGCATGTGAGCGACGAGCTGTTCGGCTTCGTCAACGTGCCCAACGGTGTGTGGATCGACGAAGACGGCATGATCGTCCGTCCCGCCGAGCCCGCGCATCCGGGTCGCAACCCCGCCAACGAGTCGTTCCGGAAGGTCGACGTGTCGACGGTTCCTCCCGACGTCGCGGAGATGTTGCTCGAGGCCCGCAAGATCAAGAGCGACCCCGAGATCTACGTCGAGATGATCGACGACTGGATCGCGAACGACCGCGCCTGCCGCTTCGCCCTCGCGCCGGAGGAAGTGATCCGCCGTTCCCGTCCGCGCACCGACTCCGAGGCGACCGCGGCGGCCGAGTTCGAGCTCGGTCAGCATCTGCACCGCGCCGGCGATCACGCGGCCGCCATCCCGCACTGGCGCGAAGCCCACCGCCTCTATCCCGACAACTGGACCTACAAGCGCCAGGCATGGCAGTTCGAGGATCCGTTCCGTCAGGGCCGCACCGACGCGTACGACAGCAGCTGGTTCGAGGACCTCAAGAAGATCGGTGCGGAGAACTACTACCCCGAGATCGTGCCCTGATGGCCCGCATCGACATTCCCGACGGCCCCGGCGGCGACAACGCGATGGTGTGGTCGCTGCGTCCGGAGATGGCCGGCATGGTCGATCGTATGATCACCACCGCCTACCAGCGGTCGAAGCTTCCCGCCTCCGAGCGGGAGCCGGCGCGCATGCGTATCGCGCAACTCAACGCGTGCGACGCGTGCTCCACCTTCCGCGCCCCGTCGGTCATCGACGCCGGCGTCACCGAAGACGAGTACGAGCACGTCGACGAGTGGCGCACATGGCCGGGCTACACCGATCGGCAGCGACTCACGATCGAGTACGCGGAACGGTTCGCGACCGATCACCGCGCGATCGACGACGAGTTGTTCGCGCGTCTGCGCGCGCAGTTCGCCGATGACGAGATCCTCGACCTCACGCTCTGCTGCGCGGTGTTCCTCGGTCTCGGACGCACACTCGAAGTGCTCGGCATCAACGACAACGACGACTGCCCGCTCGACATCTGACG
>JAUZEI010000236.1 GCA_030839105.1 Actinomycetota bacterium | reverse complement strand
CATGGGTCACTCACGGAGCGTGAGATCCAGATACAGACTGCCACGGAGAGTGCCGATACCTCCAGCGTTCGCGTGGAGGGGAGGCGGTGCAGGTGTCGGACGGAACGCCACTCGGGTCACTACTGATCGACGAGGGACTTCTCACGGAGGCCCAACTCGATGCGGCGATCGCCGAACAGGCACGTAGTGGCAAGCCTCTCGGGAGGCTGCTGATCGAGCAGGGCACGATCTCCGAAGCGGAGCTCGTCCGCACCCTCGCACGCCAGGTCGGGCTCGAGTTCGTCGACCTCAACGATCGCACGATCGACGGATCGGTCGCGGCGCTCGTCACCGAGTCGCTCGCCCGGCGCTACCAGGCGATCCCGGTCGGTTGGGAGGACGGCAAGCTCGTCGTCGCGATGGCCGATCCGTCGAACGTCTTCGCCGTCGACGACATCCGCGCGTTGGCCGGCGCCGAGGTCCGCACCGTCGTCGCGACAGCCAGCCAGATCATCGAGACGATCGAGCAGTTCTTCCGCCAGGACGGCGAGGTCGACGAGGTCACGCAGGCCGCGACCGACGAGGCCGACGAGGAGACCGACCTCGCGGGCCTCTCCGAGGTCGTCGAAGACGCGCCGATCGTCAAGTTCGTCAACCTGCTCGTCAATCAGGCCGTCGGCGATCGCGCGAGCGACATCCACGTCGAGCCGAACGAGAGCGACCTGCGCATCCGGTTCCGCATCGACGGTGTGCTGCACGAAGTCATGCGTTCGCCGCGCAGCATCCAAGCGGGCGTGATCTCGCGCCTCAAGGTCATGGCCGACATCAACATCGCCGAGCGGCGCATCCCCCAGGACGGCCGGATCACGATGAAGGTCAGCGGCCGCAGCATCGACCTGCGTGTCGCCACCCTGCCGACCGTCTACGGCGAAAAAGTGGTGATGCGCATCCTCGACAAGAGCCAAGCAGTGCTCAAGCTCGAGGACCTCGGCTTCCTGCCCGAAGCGCACGCGCGGTTCGAGGCGTCGTACACCAAGCCCTACGGCACGATCCTCGTCACCGGCCCGACCGGTTCGGGCAAATCGACCACGCTGTATTCGACGCTGAACCAGCTGAACACGCCCGACCGCAACATCATCACGGTCGAGGATCCGGTCGAATACCGGCTGCCCGGAATCAACCAGGTCCAGATCCATCCGAAAGCCGGCCTCACCTTCGCGGGCGCGCTGCGCTCGATCCTGCGCGCCGACCCCGACATCGTCCTCGTGGGCGAGATCCGGGACAAGGAGACGGCCGTCATCGGCATCGAAGCCGCCCTCACCGGTCACCTCGTCCTGTCGACGCTGCACACGAACGACGCCGCGTCCACGCCGATGCGACTGGTCGAGATGGGCGTCGAACCGTTCCTCGTCACGAGCGCGCTGGACTGCGTGGTGGCCCAGCGCCTCGCACGCAAGCTCTGCGACAAGTGCAAGGAGCCGTACCAGCCCACCGAGGCCGAGCTCGTCGGCGCGGGTTGGCCCGCCGAAGAGCTGGAAGCGGGGGAATGGCCGACGCTGAACCGCGCCGTCGGGTGCGGATCGTGCGGGCGCACGGGCTATCGCGGCCGCTTCGGCATCCACGAGGTCATGACCATGTCGGAGGAGATCGAGCGTCTCATCATCGAGCGACGTTCGTCCGAAGACATCCAAAAGGTCGCTTTGATGCAGGGCATGTTGTCGATGCGATCCGACGGTCTGCGAAAGGCCGGAATGGGTCAAACCTCGCTCGAGGAGATCTTCCGCGTCGTTGCGTGACGGAGTTGCGCGAGTACCCGCGAGCGCTCGATTGCGTTTTGGTTGCACGTGATCTTCAGCGGGGCGCATGTGAGGCCGATACGAGATCAGTCCGACAGCTGCGGAGGGGACTGCATCCATGATGGCCAATCAAGCGCGACGATTCGGCGAGACGCTGGTCGATCGCCATGTGCTGTCCCGCGACGCGCTGGAAGAGGCGATCGAGGAGTCCGACCGGAGCAAGCAGGCGCTGCCGGCGGTGCTGTTGCAGCTCGGACTCGTCGGTAGCAAGGACCTCACGGCCGCGCTCGCCGACCAGATGGGCGTGCGGTTCATCGACTTCCTCGAGACGCCGATCCACCAGGACGCGCCCGAGACGCTGCCGGCCGAGCTCGCGCGCCAGTTCGTCGCGGTACCCGTCGACTTCGAGGGCCAGAAGCTCGTCGTCGCGTTTGCGGAGCCGCCGAGCGACGACGCGCTCGGCGCGGTGGGTCACGCGACGAGCTTCGAAGTCATCCCCGCGGTCGCGGATCGCACCGAGCTCATGCGCGCGATCGCGATGATCTACGGGGCCGCCGACGGCGACGCGTCGGAGTTCGTGTCGAGCGTGTCGGTCGGTGACGACGCGTTCGAGGACGAGCTGCACATCAACGACCTGCTCGATCTCGTCATCCAGTGGGGCGGTTCCGACCTGCACCTCGCGTCGGGCTCGCCGCCCGTCATCCGGGTGCACGGCGAACTGCGGCCGGTGACGGAGCTCCCGATCTTCAACGGCTCCCAGATCCGCCAGATGATCTTTTCGATCCTCAGCCAGAAGCAGCGGGAGAAGTTCGAGAACGAGCTCGAGCTCGACACGTCACATTCGGTGCCCGGCGTCGGCCGCTTCCGCGTCAACGTCTTCCTGCAGCGGGATTCGATGGGTGCGGTGATGCGAGCCATCCCCTACGAGATCGTGCCGCTGGAGACGCTCGGCCTTCCGGCCTCGGTGGCCGACTTCGCCAACCTGCCG
>JAUZEI010000203.1 GCA_030839105.1 Actinomycetota bacterium | reverse complement strand
GCTCGGCGCGGGGTTGGAGCCGGAGCGGATCGCGGTCGCGTTCGCGCGCGTGCTGCGACGCGCCGGAGTCGAGGTTCCCGTGGGTGCGACGCTCGTCTTCACGCAGGCGCTCGGATGAGTCGGATTGTCGAGCCGGTCGGAGGTGTACTGGGCCGCACGCTCGAGCCTCGTGAACCGCCCGGAGGACGTCGCCGTGTTCGACCGCGCGTTCGCGGTGTTCTGGGACCGGCGCGAGGCCGGAGCCGAACTGGTCGAGCTGCCGCCGGAAGAAGTCGTCATCGCGCTCGACCTGCCCGACGCGGACGCGGCCGACGAGACCGCTGCCGACGCGGGCGCCGAAGCACCGATCGTCACGCTCCGCTGGAGCGCGCGCGAGATACTGCGGCACCGCGACTTCGCGTTGTACACACCCGCCGAGTTCGTCGAGGCGCGCCGGCTGATGAACGACCTGCGGCTCATGGGTGCGACCCGTCCGTCGCGGCGGCGGAAGCGTTCACACGCTCGGCGCGGCACCCCCGACCTGCGCCGGACGGTGCGGCACTCGATGCGGGCCGGCGGCGAGCCCGTCGAGCGGGCGTTCCTCGCGTCGGCGCAGCGCACCCGCCGCCTCGTGCTGCTGCTCGACGTCAGCGGGTCCATGGAGCCGTACGCGCGGGCCTTCGTCCGCTTCCTGCACGCGGCGGTGGTCAGCCGCTCGCGAGTCGAGGCGTTCGCGCTCGGCACCCGTCTGACCCGTGTCACCCGCGAGCTGGCCTCGCGCGATCCCGATGCGGCGGTGAGCGCGGCGGCGCAGCGGGTCGCCGACTGGTCGGGCGGCACGCGCCTCGGCGAGAGCGTGCGCCGGTTCAACGACGAGTGGGGCATCCGCGGCCTCGCCCGGGGTGCGGTCGTGGTCATCTTCTCCGACGGCTGGGACCGCGGCGAGCCTGAAGTCCTCGCCGAGCAGATGGCGCGCCTCGCGCGCGTCGCGTACCGCATCGTGTGGGTCAATCCGCTCAAGGCGAGCCCCGGCTACGCCCCGCTTGCCCAAGGAATGGCAGCCGCCCTCCCGTACGTTGATGCGTTCGTCGAAGGGCACTCGCTGGTCGCGCTGGAGGAGCTGGCGCGGGTGATCGCCGAGTGACGAGGATCGAGGACCGATGAAGGAAGTACTGGACGACATCGAGCGCTGGCACGCGGCGGGACACCGGGTCGCGGTCGCCCGGGTCGTCGGCACCGAGGGCTCGAGCCCGCGCGATCCCGGTGCCACGATGGCGGTGAACGACGCGGGCGAGGTCGCGGGTTCGGTCTCGGGTGGCTGCGTCGAGGGCGCCGTCGTGCAGGAAGCCCTTGCGATCCTGGCGGGAGAGAAGGAGCGCGGCATCGTGACGTTCGGCTTCTCCGACGACGAGGCGTTTGCGGTCGGCCTCACGTGCGGCGGGACGATCCGGCTCTTCGTGGAGCCCCTCGACTGGTGAGTCGGTACGAGGAACTGCGCGACGCGCTGCGCGCGGGAGAACCGGTCGCGCTCGCAACGGTGATCGAGGGTCCGAATCTCGGCACGAAGCTGCTGGTGCGGCCGGACGGCCGCGCCGAGGGGTCGTTGGGCGACGAGAACCTCGACCGTGTCGTCGCCCGTGACGCACGGGGCGAGCTGGAAGCGGGGCTGACGTCGACCCGCCATTACGGCGCGCACGGCGAGGCGCGCGAGCGCGACGTCAGCGTCTTCATCGAGTCGTTCGCGTTGCCGCCGCGCATGATCATCTTCGGAGCGGTCGACTTCACCGCCGCACTCGCGAAGGTCGCCAAGGTGCTCGGCTACCGGGTCACCGTGTGTGACGCCCGAGCCGTCTTCGCGACCGTGTTGCGCTTCCCGATGGCCGACGAGGTGATCAACGACTGGCCTGACCGTTACCTCGCCAAGGTCGGCGACGAACTCGGGCCGCGAGACGCGATCTGCGTGCTGACGCACGACCACAAGTTCGATGTCCCCGCGATCGCCGGTGCGGTCAAGACCGACGTGGGCTACCTCGGCGCCATGGGTTCGCGCCGGACGCACGAGGCGCGCCGGCAGCGCCTACGCGACGCCGGGCTGACCGAGGACGAGATCGAACGGGTGATGTCGCCCATCGGGCTCGACATCGGCGCGCGTACCCCCGAGGAGACTGCCGTCGCGATCTGCGCCGAAGTGATCGGCCTCCGCACCGGGCGGCGCGCCCAGTCGCTGCGCGACACTGCGGGTCCCATTCACTGACCGGTCGACGAGTGGTTGCCGGCCCGGAGCGAAGGGGAGCAGGAGGCCTACGTGGATCTCGGGATCGCAGGACGGCGAGCAGCCGTCTCCGCCGCGTCGAAGGGCCTGGGGTTCGGGGTCGCGCAGGCGCTCGCGGCCGAAGGAGTGCATGTCGCGGTCTGCGGCCGGCGGCGCGACACGATCGATGCGGCCGCAGTCGAGATCGGTCACGACGCGGTGCCGATCGTCGCGGACGTGTCGAACGTCGACGGCGCGGCCGGGTTCGTGCGAGACGCGCGCGCCGCGTTGGGTGGCCTCGACATCCTCGTGCTCAATGCCGGCGGGCCTCCCGCGGGCGACTTCGAGCACACAACCGTCGAGCAGTACGTCGAGGCGTTCGAGCTGAACTGCCACGGCGGTATCGCGATGTGTTACGAGGGTGTGCCCGAGATGCGGGAGCGGGGCTGGGGTCGGGTGCTTGCGATCACCTCGATCGCCGTCCGTCAACCCATCCCGAATCTCATCTTGTCCAACACCGCCCGGGCCGGGCTCACCGGGTTCCTGCGCACGCTGTCCCGTGAGGTCGCGCGCGACGGTGTCACCGTGAACTCGCTGTTGCCGGGCCTGCACGCAACCGACCGGATTGCCACGCTGCACGGTTCCGACGCCGACCTGGCCGCCGGCGTTCCCGCCGGTTTCATCGGTGACCCGGGCGACTTCGGGCGCGTGGGCGCGTTCGTGTGCTCGGAGCACGCGCGCTACCTGACCGGGACCGCGATCCAGGTCGACGGCGGCGTATACGGGGGTCTGTTGTGAGGGGCCGGTTGAGCGACGACCGACGGGGGGAAGCATCGTGATTCGTCACATCGTGTTGCTGACGTTCGTCGACACCGCCACCGACGCTCAGCTCCGCGCCGTCGAGGACGGGCTTTCGGCGCTCCCGGCGCGGCTCCCGCAGCTACAGGCCTACGTGATCGGGCGCGACCTCGGGCTCAACGACGACAACGCGACGTTCGCCGTCACCGCCGACTTTGCAACCGTCGACGACTACGTGAACTACCGCGATGATCCCGAGCACCGGCGGGTCATCAGGGAACACATCGCGCCGATCCTCGCGAGCCGTACCGCCGCGCAGTACGAGTTCTAATTCGCTGCGATGCCGACCGACGAAGAGATCGACTTCCCGGTCGCCGATCCGGACGAACGCGAGCTGTTCCTGCGTTGGCTCCGATTTCTGCGGGGCGCGGTCCTGCGGAAGATCGATGGACTGAGCGACGAGGGCGCGCGCTGGACACCCGACGGCGCCCTGATCTCTGTTATCGGGATCGTGAATCACCTCACGCATGTCGAATGGCGCTGGATCGACGGCGCGCTTCTGGGTGGTGCCGTCGACGAGAGCCAGGACGAGTATCGGCCGGGCCGCGAGGTCACGGTCACCGAGGCCGTCGCTGCGTACCGGGCGCGGGCGGCGGCGACCGACGCCGTCGTCAGGTCGATGCCGGCGCTGGACGCGAGAGGTCGCGGACG
The DNA here is from genome assembly GCA_030839105.1 of Actinomycetota bacterium. Lineage (GTDB taxonomy): Bacteria > Actinomycetota > Acidimicrobiia > IMCC26256 > PALSA-610 > PALSA-610. The sequence goes on along the minus strand of JAUZEI010000203.1, from coordinate 1,875 downwards.
GCCGGACGTCGACCTGCGGTGGGTGCTCCTGCACCTGATCAACGAGACGGCCCGCCACGCCGGCCATGCCGACGCGACCCGGGAGCTGTTCGACGGGACGACGGGCGAATGACCGACGAGGTGCAGCTCGCGGGGGGAGTCGCGAACGCGGGGAGCGTGACGCGGCTCGGCGACGTGGTGCTCCGGCCGTCGAACCCGCATTCGGCGTCCATTCACGACTTCCTCGCGCGGCTACGAGACTCGGGCTTCGCCGGAGCGTCGCGCCCGATCGGTATCGATACCGACGGCCGCGAGCGGCTGGAGTTCATCCGTGGCGACGTTCCGATTCCGCCGTATCCGGCGTGGTCGCAGGCTGATACCGCGCTGGCGTCGATCGCAGAGCTCATGCGCCGGTTCCACGAGGCGGCGCGCACGGTCGACCCTTCGGGCGTCGAGCCGTCCGACCTCGATGGGTCCGGACGGAGGTGGAACCTGGAGATGGCCGATCCCCTCGGCGGTCCGATCATCTGTCACAACGACGTGTGTCTCGAGAACGTGGTGTTCCGGGCCGGTATCGCGGTCGGCCTCGTCGATTTCGACTTCGCCGCGCCCGGCCGGCCGGTCTTCGACCTCGCGGCGATGGCCCGGATGTGTGTGCCGATCAGCGACGATTTGGGCGCGGAGCAGCTCGGCTGGCGCCCGGCCGATCGTCCGGATCGACTCCGACTCGTCGCGGACACCTACCGCCTCGATCAGCAGGCACGCGGCGAGTTGCTGGCGATGCTCGACGATTCCATGGCGCAGGGCGGCGAGTTCGTCCGCCGCCGTGTCGAGGCGGGGGACCCGAACTTCGTGAAGATGTGGAACGATCTCGGCGGTGGCGAACGGTTCGAACGTCGTCGTCGCTGGTGGGAGGCGGAGCGGGGACGGTTCGCGGGCGCGTTGGGGTAGATGCCGAAGCGAGGTACGGAAGAACCCGGCGGTCGATGCGGTTCAGGGAGCGCATGGAACTCAACGATGCAATCGATTTCGCCCGGACGAACACCCATTCGGTGCTCACGACCATTCGGCGTAACGGCCGGCCGCAACTCTCGAACGTCCTGCACAACGTCGACGCGAACGGGATCGTCCGGATCTCGATCACCGCGGACCGGGCCAAGTACAAGAACCTGGTGCGGGAGCCCTGGGCTGCGCTCCACGTGAGCCAGCCCGACTTCTACGGCTATGTGGTGCTCGAGACCCGGGCCGAGCTCTCGGCGGTGGCGGCCGCGCCCGACGACGCGACCGTCGACGAGTTGGTCGAGTACTACCGCGCCGCGGTGGGCGAGCACGACGACTGGGATGCCTACCGCGCCGCGATGGTGAGCGACCGCCGCGTCATGGTGCGGCTCCATCCCGATCGCGCGTACGGCATGTTGGGCCGCTCGTAGCGAGAGGCCGGCACTGCGCGGGGGAGGAGTGCCTCCATCGCGTGCGCCGGTGTGCGAACATACGCAGCGACGTAGCGGGCCCGTGCCCGCATCCAAAAGGTGTGCCAACGAGGGGGAGTCGATCGTGCACCGATTTCGGTTGATCGCGGCCGTGGCCGGCGTCGTGTTGCTCGCGGGTGCGTGCAGCAACAGCAGCAAGTCGTCTCCCTCGCAGCCGACGTCCCCCGGGAGCACCGCGCCCGGGGGGCCGTTCGCAACTCTGGCGCACATCGACGCGCCCAACCCGTGCGTCCTCGACCCGGGTGTGACGGCTTCGGAGATCAAGATCGGCGTCGTCGCGCCGACGACCGGACCGCAGGCGCAGTCGTTCTCGAGCTCGCTCGACGGCATCAAGGCGCGCATCGACACGGCCAACTCCACCCGCGAAGCCGGCTCGCGCAAGATCACGCTCGTCGTGCGCGACGAC
>JAUZEI010000177.1 GCA_030839105.1 Actinomycetota bacterium | reverse complement strand
GGGCAGTCGTTGGCCGGGTGGGCGCCCGGCGGGATGGTGCCCGTCCAGGTGTCGGCCGTCGTCGGACCGCTCGGCACGGCGGGGATCGACGCACTACCCGTCGCCGGTGTGGAGGCGCTGACGAGCGGCACCGTCGCGGCTGCGATCGCGGCGGCCGCGGCACCTACGAAGATCGCAACGCGTCGACGCATGACCCCTCCCCAGAGAATCGAGTGTCACCCGTGATCGGGTCCCACTGACTGGCCGGAAGGTTACCTCCCGGATCGACAGGACGGGTCAGTTCACCGCGGCCGTCGTCGACGTGCTGTTGTCAGAACCGAGCTCCGGCAGTCCTTCCACCGTGTCGCCGTACCTGAGCGTCAGCTCCGACTTCGACGTGTCGCAGTACACGTTGCGCAACTTGAACTGGCCGGCCTTGGTGCCGTCGAGGAACGTGTTCTCGGCTTCGCCGTGCTCCGACTCACCCGGTCCCATTTGCAGACCGGCCTTGGGGAACTCGGCGAGGATGAACTTGAGCGCGTCGGTGTAGGAGAGCGGCACGACCAGCACGCCGACATGGATCGTGCTCGAAGTGGCCTCGTCGGAAGCCGGATAGGTGCCCTGCGGGAGCGGCACGGTTTTCGGGAGCCAGGCCAGTGCCGCGCCCTCGTTCGGAACCGCGACGCAGCCCCCGGCCGCCGTGACGGTTGGCGCTTCGGTGTGCGATTCGGTCCGGCACCCGCCGAACAGCCCCGCAATGCAGATCGAGGCTGTGGCCGCCACGGTGACTCGTCGCATCGCTACTCCGGGCTGCGCGGTGGCTTCGCGGCGCTGCAGATGCCCGTGCCGCCCGCGAGGTCCGCGCTCGTTGGTGTCGTATGAGTGGGAACCGCCACGAGGTTCAGCGCGACGGCACCGGCCGACTTCGGGACCACCGGCCCGATCGCGGCGATGAACGGATCGAACGGGTCGGACGGCGGCGAGAACGAACGCGGTGTCACCGTGTCGAGCCGAGCCCCTTGGTACGGCGGCGTGGAGATGTTGTCGTCGGAGTTCACCGTGAACCGGATGCGGAACGTGTGATTCGGCACGCTGAATGCGGGCGTCTCCCTGCTGTCGTAATTGGGATAACTCGCGTTCTGTTCCTGGTACTCGGCGAGGATGTGCCAGCTCGCTCCATCATCCACCGAATACTCCGCTCGGAGCGCGTCAGCAGTGGTGGTCTGCCCTTGCACCGGCTTCTCGAGGTCGTGTCGCTCGCGGAACGCAAACGTCGCGACCGTGCCCGGGATCGTGATCGGCGGTGACGTCAGATGCGCCTGCTGCAGATCGCCGTACGGCTCCGCGAACCATGCAAACGCAGACGCGTCACCTGGCGAGCTCCGGACCCAGTTGGTGTCAGGCGGGGTCGGGTTCGTGCCTTCGTGGGTTGCGACCCAGTTCTCGGCGCTCGCGTCGAACGTGAACGTCGGACTGTCGGTCGGCGGTCCGAGCGCGCCCGGTGGCGGCCGCCACAGGTCGTAGCCGCTGCCTCCGTTGTCATTTGTCGTGGACTTGCCGTTGCAGCCCGTCGATCGCACGCCGAACTCGTAGTGCTTCGCCGTGTCGATGTTCCGGATTCGCACCTGATGGATCTGCGTGCGGCCATATGTGCCGACTTGGATCCACGTGCTCGTGCCTTTCTCGCGGTAGAGCACCAGCGAGTCCGACGCGATGTTGGTGTTCCACGACACGGTGATCGCGTTCTGCGTGAAGACGTTCTCGTCACCGTTGTCGATGTAGCTGTTGTCGATGCGCACGTCGGAGATCGTCGGTGCGGGGGCCGCCTGGTTGCACTGCGTGAAGTTCGGCGGCGTCGGCGACGACGCGGTCAGGAGAATCAACCGTGGTCGCAGGTCGGGACCCTTCGACCGTCGATTGAATCCGAACTCGAGCGACACCAACGATTCCTCATCGGGGACGGTCGACACCCATCGGAAGGCGGCTTTCCGCTCGCCGCCCGACACCGTCGACAGTGTCTGTTTCAGCGCGGCCAAGTCGGAACACGCGAACGTGAAGTCGAGCGTCGTGTTGCCACCCGACCGTAACGTCGTGTCGGGCAACGCTCTTGCCAACGCCGGCGCGTCGTGGATGGTCGTGAAGTCCTGCGTTCCCCATGTGGGTTCGACGGACTCGTTGAGCAGATCAACCGTGAACAGCGGGTCGATGGTGGCGATGTTCGACAATGTGTGCGCGGTCGTCACCTCGACGATCGCGCCCGTGATCTTGGTCGGATCAACGTCCTGCGGGAGTCGGTACATGAACGCGCCGAGCCACTGATCGCCGGACGTGTCGGGGATACCGGCGTACAACTGCTTGCCGGACTTCCACTGGTCGCCCGTGTTGCTCTGCGTGAGCTGCCCCATGTCGCTGGCTTGCGGCTGGAACACATTGGTCAGCGTCGTGAATTGCGCCGGTTTCGTCACCTTGTGGCCGGCGAGGTCTGTGACCTCGACCGTCGCCGTGTACGCCGTACTTCGCGCCAAGCCGGTGAGGAGGATCTCGTGAGTGGTCCCCACCACCGGTTTGTTCGCGTAATCAGGACCGGTCTCGACCGGAGCGGTGTCCATGCCGGGGTACGTGCTCGGCGAGTTGACGGTGCCGCCGAGGTTGTAGACGTCGCTGTACGTGACCGGCGAGCCGTTCACCGTCAACGTGGCCTTGGCCGTCGTCGGTTCGTTCGTGGTGAACGTGACCTTCACGACATCGTTGCTGCCGGGCGTCGCCCGCGGCGCGGTGATGCTCGGGTTGCCGGGCTTGTCGGCCTGCCGCGGCGGGCCCGCGGCGAACGTCGTGCCCGGCGAAGAAATGTTGCCGCTCGCCGCCAGCGCGAAGCCTTGCTTGCCCTGCATGACCTTCGTA
>JAUZEI010000141.1 GCA_030839105.1 Actinomycetota bacterium | reverse complement strand
CTCGGAGGGCGGCGCTGGCCTCACAGCGGACGATGCCCGCCCACGGTCCGCCCTTCGGCCCGGGTAGGCGGAGGTACCACGAGAACTTTCGGAAGCGGGCGTCGAGCGCGAACACGGGCGTGCGCTCGCCGGCCGCGAGATCGGCGACGACGCGGTCGAGCGTGGTCGGCAGGTACTTCACGTCGTGCGACTTGACCACGCCGACGGCGTCGCGCAGTTCCTTCGTCGACTCCCGCAACGGCCCGTCGAGGACGATCAGCTCGGAGCCCGATCGGCGCGTGCGCTCGGCGACGCGGGCCTCGACCTCGGTCATGCACGTGTTGATCTTCGTGTTGAGCGTCTCCGGGCGCGCGTTCGTCGTGGGACTCGCGACGAACCGACCGCACCTCGTCCGGATGTCGTCGAGCGCGGCCGACGGAGCGAAGACCCCGCGCGCGACTTCGACGGCTTCGATCCGCGCGGCTCCGTCGCACCGCACCACGCCCGCGGCCCAAGAAGCGAACACTCCGGGTACGGGCTCGATGCCGTCTTCGATCCACGCCCGGGCTTCGACACGCCGCACGCCGTCGACGAAGAGGGTGGTGTCGACCGGCAGGGCTCGCCCGGTGGGGGAGAGCGGTCGCCAGTCGTCGTCGGCGCACTCGACGTCGGTGGTCGGTACCGACGTGCTTTCGGCCAGCTCGCTCTGCACCGACGCGCCGTAGCCCGGGTCCCAGGGATCGACGGTGAATCTCACCTCACGCGTCCTCTCTCGTCACCGTCGACGTGCGACCGATCTTGCGGACGCGCAGTCGTACGGGCATGCGTTCGGCGAGCGCGGGTACGTGGGTGACGATCCCGACGACGCGCTCGCCGCTGCCGAGCGACTCGATGGTGCCCGCGACGATGTCGAGCGTCTCCGGGTCGAGGGTGCCGAACCCTTCGTCGAGGAAGATCGACTCCAACGTCGCGGCGCCGTCGGCTGCGAGGTCGGCGATCCGGTCGGCGAGCGCGAGCGCGAGGGCGAGTGACGCCTGGAACGTCTCGCCGCCCGACAAGCTGCGCACCGAGCGGGTTTCGTCGGCGTTGATGCGGTCGACGACGAGGAGCTCGCCGTCGGAATTCGACGTGAGCGCGTATTGGCCTCCCGAGAGGCGATCGAGCAATGCGGACGCGCCGGCGACGAGACCTCGCAGCGCCTCGTCCACGAGCCATTGACCGAAGTGGCCCTTGTCGAGCAGCTTTCCGAGCTCGGCGGCCAGGAGCTCTTCCTCGCGGGTGGCCGCGATGTCGGCATCGAGCTGGGCGGCCCGAGCCAGGCGGCCTTCGATCGCGCGGAGCGCTTCCGCGGCGTCGTGCTGCGCGCCCGCGACCGCGAGCGTCAATGCCGCGACCATATGGTCGGCGGGCGCCGTGACACCGAGCTCGTTCGCCCGCCGGAGCAGGTCCCCGTATGTCGCTTCGCGCTCGGCGGTGTTCGCCCGGGCGAGGTCGTCGAGCTCGGAGGCGCGTTTCTCGTGCTCGGGGCGGGTGTCGTTCGCCCAAGCCTCGAGCGCGTCCCACTGCGGCGCGAGCGCGCCCCGGCCCCGACGCGGCGGCTCGAGGCCGGCTGCGACGATCGCGTCACGTTGTTGCTGGAGCGCGGCCTCGGCACGGGTGAGCGCGGTGTCGAAGCTCGCGAGGAGTTTCGCAGTTTCCTGCGCGGCGCGGCGCGCCGAGGTCGCCTCCGTGCGCGCCTCCGTTGCCCGGGCATGGGTCGCCTCCACGGCTTCGAGCAACGCCGCGAGTGCAGTTGGGTCGGGGTATGCAGTGACCCGTGCGTCGAACGTCGCGACCTGTTGTTTCAGGTCGTCGAGCAGCGCGCTGCTCCGAGTGAGCGAGGTGTGCGCGTCCTGCGCGGCGCGCTCGACCTGGTCGTGTTCCTTCTTCACGGCGGTTGCCTGCTTACGGGTCTTGTCGACCTCGGTGGCGCGCAACTTCGGCGGCAGCCGCGTGACCTCCTGGTCGCAGACCGGGCACGGCTCGCCGACGTGCAGCGACGCGCGCAGCGATGCGTGCGCATGCCGGTGTTGAGCGTCTTCGAGATCGGCCTGCGCCTGCTCGACGCGGCCGCGCGCCCCGACGAGCGCGTCCATGGCGGCCTGGGCGACCGCGGTCCGCTCGGCGTGCACGAGCTCGCCCTTCTCTATGCGTTGGGCGACGGTCGCGCGTTCGGTGTGGGCGGTGGCTGCCGCCCGGAGCTCGTCGAGCGGCGGCCGCTCGTCGCATGCAGCTTGGGCGGTGATCGCTCGCCCATCGGCGGCGTCTGCGTCGACCGCGGCGCGCTCGGCCACCAGGCGCGCGTCGTCTATCTGCTCGACGACGCGGCGGAGCTCGTCGGGAACGCGTACGGCCGAGAGCGCGTGGCCGGCGCGCCGGGCGGAATCGGCCTCCACCTTGGTCGTCTCGATCTCGGCCGCGAGCGCAATGTCGCGCGGCGACGCGGCGTCGATGTCGACCCGCAACTCGTTCAGGGCGTCGAGGTCCAGCCGCGCGCGCTCGAGGGTGTCCGTGGTGACGTCGCCCAGGCGCGCCCGTTCGGTGACGAGGACCTGGCCCGCGCCCGCGGCGCGCTTCGCGCGTTCGCGGGCCGCGGTGGCCATCCGGTCGTAGCGGCCGAGGTCGAGAAGCGCGCTCAGGATCGCGACTCGGTCACCGGCGCGCGCGTGCAGGAACGATGCGAACTGTCCTTGGGGCAGTACGACGCACTTCGTGAACTGCTCGAAGTCGAGACCGACGAGCTTCTGAATCGCCGGTTGGAACTCGCGGGCCGCGCCTGCGAGTACGTCCGTGCCGCCGTCGGGTCGGATCTGCTCGAGCCGCAGGGCGCGGGTGTTCGCCCCGTCGCCCGACGCCTTCCGTCGCAGGATCCGCGTCGCGATGTACGACGCGCCCGCGAGCTCGAAGGTGAACGAGACGCGCGTCTCGTTGCATCCGAGGGTCATCACCGGAGCGATGTCGCGTTCACCGTGGCGCGGCACCTTGCCGTAGAGCGCGAACGAGATCGCGTCGATGAGCGTCGACTTGCCGTGGCCGGTGGCGCCGACGATCGCGAACAGGTCGGCATCCCGGAAGTCGACGCTCGTACGCTCCCGGAACGCCGCGAAACCCTCCAGCTCGAGCTCGAGCGGCCGCATCAGACGCTCTCCGCGTCGAGCAGCTCGTCGAACAGTCCCACGAGCCGTTCGTCGGCCGCGTGCCCGGTCTCGCCGAGATACTGGCGGAACAGGTCGCGCGGGGTCGTGGCTCGGGCGACGCGCGGTGCGAGATCGGCGGCTTCCGCTCCGACGTCGGGTGCGACGCGCACGTCGACCGCATTCGGCAACAGTGCCCGTACGTCGTCGGCCAACCCCGCCCGAGGTTGTTCGCGTACGAAGACCCGGAGGAACGCGTCGCCGGCGGTCGGCGCGGCGGCTTCCAGCTCGGTGAGAGTGCCGCGCAGCGTGCGCAACACGGCGCCGCGGGTCAGCGCGACCGGCGATACCTTGGCCGCGCCGCGATCGGGGATGTCGACGACGAGTACCTGTTTGGTGTCGCGCTCTTCGCCGAAGTCGACCTGGATCGGTGAACCCGAGTACCAGATGGGCGCCGCGCCCGGCATCTGTTGCGCGCGGTGGAGGTGCCCGAGCGCGACGTAGTTGGCAGCCGCGGGGAAGGCCGCGGTCGGCACCGCGTACTCGTCGATGAGCTGCGCGTCGCGCTCGCCGCCGCCGAGCCTGCCGCCCTGCACCATGCAGTGGGCGACGACGATGTTGACGCGGTCGGCCGAGAAACCCTCGCTCAGCCACGCCAGCAGTCGTGCCACGCGCGCCGCGTAGAACTGCGCGGTCGCGGCGGCGGTTGCGCCCATCAGCTGCTCGGTCTTGATCGCCCAGCGCTGCGAAACCCAGGGCATCATCACGACCCGCGCGCCGGCGACGTCGACCACCGCCCGCTCCGGCCCGGCCGGCAGGCCGAGCACCGTGATGCCGAGCCGTCCGAATACCGGCGCGACCGACTCGAGTTGTTGTTGCTGGTCGTGGTTGCCGCCGACGACCACCACATGCGCGCCCGTCTCGCGCAGCGCCAGGAGCGCGTCGTAGACGACCGCGGTCGCTTCGGGCGGGGGCGCGGCCGTCTCGTAGAGGTCGCCGACGACCAACACGAGATCGGCGCGTTCGCGGTCGGCGATCTCGGCGATCTCGCCGAGCACGGCGCGGTGCTCTTCGATGCGCGACGCGCCCCGTAGCAACTTGCCGACGTGCCAGTCGGAGGTGTGAACGACGCGCACCGTGAGCCCCTAGCCCTAGCCCCGAGGTCCGGGCGGCACGCCTGCGAGGAGGTCGTCGGGGATGCGCAGCTCGCCCGCCTCGGCCGGATTCTCGCCGCGCTCGTCGGGCCGGGTCGCCCAGGCGGGGAAGGGAAACTCGACGACCAGCGGCACCGGGATCTCGGGCTGGTGCACGAACATCGTGCCCGGCTTCGCGATCACCGCGCGCTGTTGGTGCACCTTCGGCAGGAATCCGTACTCCGGACGCGCGGCTTCGGCCGCGTCGAGCCGGCCTGCGACCCGGATCGAGGAATTGGAGATGATGCGCCGTTCGACCTCGCTCGCGGTCTGCTGTGCGCCGATCAGGATGATGCCGAGCGAACGACCCCGTTCGGCGACGTCGAGGAGGATCTCCTTGATCGGCGACTCGCCCTCGCGCGGCGCGTACTTGTTCAGCTCGTCGAGTACCACGAAGAGCAGCGGCTTGTGCCGACCGGCCCGCTCCTTGTCGTCGAACGCGCGCCGAAGGGTGACTCCGACCACGAACCGCTTCGACCGATCGTCGAGATTGTGGAGGTCGACGACGGTGATTTGGGCGGCGGTGTCGACCCGGTGCCTGAGCAACGCATCGGCCGCGACGTCGGCGCGCACGAGGCGGGACAGCGACCGCTGCGACGACAGCAACCGTCGCACGAACGCGTTGATCGTGCCCGTTCCCGTGACCGGTCCGGCCCAGGGCGCGCGCACCGTCGGGTCGTCGTGGGAGACGCGCGCCACGATGAAGTCGACGAGGTCGCGGTACGTGCGCAGCGTTTCGCCGTCGATCCGCCAGCCGCCGTCGCCCGCGGGCTGACCTTCCTTCTTCAACGTCGCGGCGACGTTGTGCACGACCATCGTGTACTGCTGGCGCTCGTCCTCGG
>JAUZEI010000139.1 GCA_030839105.1 Actinomycetota bacterium | reverse complement strand
GCACGAGCACCCTGGGCGCGTTCGCGCTCGCGATCGTCGTGCTTGCCGCGTTCGTCGCGTGGGAGCTGCGGGTCGAAGAACCGATGGTCGACATGCACTACTTCCGCAACCCGGCGTTCAGCACCGGCACGGGCGGCATGATCCTCGTGTTCGTCGCGATGTTCGGAGTGATGTTCCTCGTCACCCAGTACTTTCAGCTCGTGCTCGGGTACAGCCCGCTGTCCGCTGCACTTCGCCTGATGCCGATCGCCGCCATCATGATGGTCGTCGCGCCGCTCACCCCGAAGTTGAGCGCGCGCTTCGGCGCGCACCGCGCGGTCGCGTTCGGCATGCTCCTCATCGGCACGGGCCTGTTCCTCCTCATCGGGCTCACCACGCATACGCCGTATGCCTACGTCGTGATGTGCCTAGTACCGCTGACGACGGGGATCGCGCTCTCGATGTCACCGATGACCGCGTCGATCATGTCCGCGGTGCCGCCGCGCCGCGCGGGCGCCGGATCGGCGATGAACGACGCGACCCGCGAGCTCGGCGCCGCTCTCGGGATCGCAGTGCTCGGCAGCGTCGCCGCGTCGCGCTACGCGAGCTCGGTTGCCCCCGCGCTCCGAGGTCTGAGCAAGGCGGATCAGTCGAGCGCCCGCACCTCGATCGCGGGCGCGTTGCACGTCGCGTCGACGCTGCCGGGTGAGGCCGGGCGGGCCCTCGCGTCGAGCGCGTCGCACGCCTTCATCAACGGCATCCACCTCGCGGTCGTGGTGGGCGCGATCCTCGCCGTCATCAGCGCGGTCATCGTCTACCGCAACCTCCCCCACACCCTGGTGCAGTCGGGAGCGATGCACGGGACGACCGAAGCACTCGAAGAGGTCGCGGCGATGGGTCTCGGCGGCGTGCCCCCGGTCTTCGCCGACGTCGAGCGCGACGAGGAGCGCGAGCTCGAGAACGACCGGCGCGCGCACCGCGAACGGGACCGCGAAGGAGCTCGCGACCGGGACCGCGAACGCTCGGCCTGACCGCTCCGGAGTGCGGTCGAGGGCCGCGGCGGCGAGCATTTCGCCCCGGACGGCCTCGTGCCTCTATGTTTCCGGCATGGCAGTTCCTCGCAAGCCGGCGCGCACCGCCGGCGCGCCACCGAAGCCTCCCACCGATCTCGAAGCCGCGGCCGCCCGCCAGCGGGCCCGGGAACGAGCGGGAGAGGACGAGCACCCCCGCAAGAGCGGTCCCGCCCGAGGCGGCAAGGGCTAGCTGTACCGGCCAGGGAGGCGTTCGACCCACCTGTCGGGCAGCCGACCGGTCGGGCTCAGGCTTCCGACGGTCCCGGCCGCACGATGTAGTCGTCGGCGTCGTCGTCCCAGTCCATCTCGACGAGCCCGCGCGCGCGGGCGGCCTTGACGAACTGCAAGAAGCCGCCGTACCCGAAGCGCTTCTCGCTGAAGTCGGGCTCGACTTTGCGGAGTTGCGTCTTCAGGCCCGAGAGGTGCGGCGGCCCCGACTTCTCGGTGAGCCGCTCCACGACCGATCGCAACAACGCAAACGCGGCCTGCTCGTCGCGTGCCTCGGTCGGGAAGCTGACCTCGGGATCGCCCTGCCCGGGACCGGGCGAGAGCGCGACGACGCCCTGCTCCTCGAGGTGACGCAACAGTTCGGAGAATCCGCGAAACCCGTAGGTGGTCTCGCTGAACGTGGGGTCCTTGCGCAGCAGCGCCCGCTTCAGCATCGACGCGAGCACCGGACCACCGGCGCTGCGCGACAGACCCGACAGCGTCTGGGTGACGACGGTGCCGAGATCGGCCTCTTCGGGTCGGGGTGCCGGTTGCTCGTCGTCGACGGTCGGCTCCTCCTCCACCGCGGCCGCGGCGGCCCGGCGGGGCCGGGCCGCCCGAGTCGGTGTGCGCCGCGCCGACGCCGGCGCGAGCTCGACACCTTCGAGCCGCTCGTAGAACAGGAACTCGTCACACGCCGGCGGCAGGAGCGAGGAGGTGGACGCCTCGACGCCGATACCGATGACCCGGCGGTTCAACTCCCGCAGCTTGTGCACCAGCGGCGTGAAGTCGCTGTCGCCGGTCCCGAGCACGAAGGTGGTGATGTAGTCGCGCTCGAAGCACAGCTCGATCGCGTCGACGGCCATCTTGATGTCGGCCGCGTTCTTGCGCACCGAGCCCATCCGCTGCGGGATCTCGATCAGCTCGACGTGATGGCGGGTCAGCATCCGCCGGTCCTCGTCGAAGCGTGACCAGTCGGCGTAGGCGCGCCGCACCACGACCCGGCCCCGTTCGGCCAGCGCGTCAGCCACCGGGCGGAAGTCGAACTGGTGTTGGTGCAGTTGTTCCTGCGCACCCAGCGCCAGGTTCTCGTAGTCCAGGAACAGTGCGATGCGTTCTTCGTCGTTGCTCAAGCGCTCACGACAGTATCGGCATCCGCCCGCCGCGACCGACGTGTCAGGCGCGGACCCAGCACCCGCGATACGAGATAGATGCCGAAACTGATCGACGTCACGAACACGCTCGGCTTCACCGTGGTACTCGCCAGGCTCGCGAGGATTCCGCCGTCGGCCGCCACCAGCGCGAAGGCGACCGACAACGCGGTGACGCGGAGCGGGTTCGGAGTCCACCGTTGCGCGGCCGCCGCAGGAGTGATGGCAAGGCTCAGCACGAGCAGCGTCCCGACCACCTGCGCCGCGGCCGTGACGGTGAGCGCGAGCACGACGAGGAAGACGAAGCCGAGCAGACGCACGGGCACGCCGCGTGCGGTCGCGACGTCGGCATCGACCGACGCGAAGAGCAACGGTCTGTACACGAGCGCCATCACGAGCACGACTCCCATGCCGATCGCGAGGAGCGCGAGGAGCTGGTCGTTGCTCACACCGAAGATGTTGCCGAACAAGATGTTGGTCGCGGCGGTCGCGAATCCGCGGTAGTAGCTGAGCAGCAGCACACCCATGCCGAGCCCGAACGCCAGAATGACGCCGATCGCGGAGTCACGTTCGCGTTCGCGCACTCCGAGCGCGCCGATGACGGTCGCGACGACGAGCGCGCCCACGAGCGCGCCCCCGATCGGGTTGTTGTCGACCAGGAGACCCGCGGCCGCGCCGGTGAACGCGAGCTCACTGGTGCCGTGCACTGCGAACGCCATGCCCCGGGTCACGACGAACGGACCGATCAGACCGCACGTCACGGCGACCAGCGCGCCCGCTATCAGCGCGTGCTGGGCGAAGGGTTGCGCGAGATACAGCGCGCCGGTCAATGCGCCCTCGTTCCACGACTCCGACCAGGGCCCGGGCCGATGCCGTGATCATCATGGTGGTGATGATGATGGCCGCCGGGTTCGGTCGGCGCGCTCTCGTCGGAGCCCACGACGATGATCCGACCCCGCACTTCGATGACGTCGATGTCGGTGCCGTAGAGATCGCTCAGTCCCTCGCTCGTGAGTACCTCGGCCGGAGTTCCGACCGCCCAGCGCCCACCGACGAGATAGAGCACGCGGTCGACGTACGGGAGAATGGGATTGATCTCGTGCGTGACGAACACGACCGCGGTCCCGCTCGCGCGGCGGCGCGCGTCGATGAGCTCGCTGACGGCTCGTTGGTGCGAGAGGTCGAGCGACAGCAACGGCTCGTCGCACAGGAGCACCTCCGGATCGCCGATCAGCGCCTGCGCGATGCGCAGACGCTGCTGCTCCCCGCCCGACAGGAATCCGATCGGGGCTCCGGCATAACGCTCGGCGCCGACCGACCGGATGGCGTCGTCGACGCGCGCGCGGCTCTGACGGTTGTCGAAGGGAAGGCCGCGCCGGTGGCCGTCGAGGCCGAATCGCACGAGATCACGTCCGCGGATCGGAAGGTCGGGGTCGAACGCGCGCTGCTGCGGCACGTACCCGAGATCGGGGCTTCCCCGCCTCGGCGCGCGCCCGTTGACCTCGGCCGTTCCCGCCGAGAGGCCCACCAGACCCAGGAGGATGCGCAGCAAGGTCGTCTTGCCCGACCCGTTCGGACCCAGCACCGCCAGGAATTCGCCCGGGGCGACCTCGAGGTCGAGGTGTTCGAACAAGGAACGCGCGGCGTACGCCATCGAGGCGTCGCGCAGCCGGACAGCAGGCACCGTCATCCTCCCAACGCGCGCAGGATCTCGCCGAGCTGGTTCGCCTGCCACGCCTGGTAGCTCTTCGCGGCCGGCGGCGGCGTCTCGGTGACCGCGACCACGGGTATGCCGGCCGTGTGCGCGAGATCCTGGACGTGTTGCGTCACCGGACTCGTGGCCTGCGCGTTGTAGAGCAGCGCCCGGATGCGCCGGTGCGTCACCAGGTCGTACATCTTCTGCGCGTCGCCCGGGCTCGGTTCGTTCCCGTCTTCGATCGCCCGTGCGAAACCCGGTGGCGTCTCGACGGTCAGGCCCGCCGCGTCGAGGAGGTATTGCGGCACACGCTCCGTGTACGCGACGGGCGCGCCCGGATATTTCCGCTTGATCTCGGCGAGAGTGCGCAGCAGCGGTGCGAGCGACGCGTCGAACGCAGTGCGGTTCGTCGCGAACACCGCCTTGTCGGCGGGATCGACCGCGGCCAGCTCGGACTCGATCGCGCGTGCCACCTCGGAAATGCGCGGGATGTCGTACCACAGATGTGGATTCGCATCGCCGCCCGACACGTGCAGGGCGTCGGCGACGGTGAGAACGACGCGGCCCGTGTGCTGCGTCGCATCGAGCAGCTTTGACATGAAGTCGTCGTAACCCAGCCCGTTGACCACGACGAGGCGCGCGTCGGAGAGATCGGCCGCGTTGCGCGCGTCCGACTCGTACTGGTGCGGGTCCGCGCTCGGGTCGGAGATGATCGAAGTCACCGACACGTGGGACCCACCGATCTGCCGCACGACATCGCCCCAGAAGTTCTCGGCCGCGACGACCCGGACGGCGGACGGATTTCCTTTCGGTCCGGATCCCGATCCGCAGCCACCCGCGACGAGCGCGGCCAGGACCGCGCACGAGACCAAGCGGGCGAGTCGCATTCCATAATAAGAACGGTTCTCATTCTCGAAGTCAAGTCGGACCCGGGTGACCCCGCAGGAACGGCCAAGATGGCGGTGATGGACGGCCCCGCCCCCGACGGACCCGAACCCGACCGCTCGATCGCGCTGCGAACCGTCGTGACGGGCGCGCTCGTGGGGTTCCTGCTCGCCGTCGCCAGGAACTCCCACCTGCGGGGATGGACCATCCTCTTCGCCGCGGTCGCGATCGGGGCGACGTACACGGCGCACCGGCTCCCGTCGAACCGGACGCTGGCCGTGATCGGCGCAGGGGTGGCGACAACGTCCTCGTGGCTCCTTCCGCAGCGCGACGACGTCGCGGCAACCGCGATCCTCGTCTTCCTCTTCTCCCTGGGCGCCGGTCTCGCGGTCGATACGTGGATCACCTCGGGGGGCTCGACCAAGGGACGAAACACGGCCCTCGCCGCGGTCGTCATCGCGCTCGCGCTCTCCCTCCTCTTTCCCCGAGACGTGCTGCTGGTCGCACTCGTGCTCGTCGTGGCGGCGGGCACCGCGGCGAGGTTGGCCGGATTGCTCCCGGCGCGCACGACCTCCCGCTCCCGCGCCTTCGCGCTCGGAGTCGTACTCCTCGTCGCCACCTTGTTCTTCACCGCCTACATCGGCGCCGAGACGCCGGCCGCGACGTGGTTCGGGGGAGGAGCGGTGCACGGCCCCACGAACACCGGCCAGGTCGCTTTGACGTTCGACGACGGACCCAACCTCGGGTCGACCGAGAAGATCATGGCCATCCTCGACGCGCACGGCGTCAAGGGGACGTTCTTCGAGGTCGGTAAGGCCATCGACGCCGCCCCGAGCATCACGCGCGCGCTGTTCGACGACGGTCAGCTCCTCGGCAATCACTCCTACAACCACGACCAGTGGCGTTGGCTCGATCCGCGCTACCCGGAGCTGCAACGCACACAGGCCGCGTTCCAACGGGCGATCGGTACGTGCCCGGTGCTCTACCGACCGCCGCACGGCGATCGCACACCGTTCCTCGCGAACGTCGTCCGCGACCACGACATGCACATGGTGCTGTGGAGCGCGTCGGCCGGCGACTGGGCCACGAACGACGCCCAGCTCGTCGCGCGGCGCATCCTCGCCCACGCGCGGCCGGGCGCGATCCTGCTCCTGCACGACGGCCTCGACGGCAATCCGCAGGCCGACCGCAGCGTGCTCGTGCGCGCCCTGCCGCTCATTATCGACGGCCTGCGCGCCCAGGGCCTGTCACCCGTCCGTCTCGACCGTCTCCTCGGCACCGACGCGTATCAGCCCTGTTGATGCTTGGACTGATACTTCGGTTCGACGATGCCGTACCGATGCGCGTCCGGACGCGAAAGAGCCGCCGGCACAAGACCGGCGGCTCCCGCGAAGTGACTGACGTCAGATAACTCGGACGTTCTGCGCCTCTTGACCCTTGCGGCCCTGGGCAACGTCGAACTCGACGCGCTGGCCCTCGTCGAGGGTCTTGTATCCGTCACCCTGGATTGCGGAGAAGTGAACGAACACGTCGTCACCTTGCTCGCGGGAGATGAAGCCGTAACCCTTTTCGGCATTGAAGAACTTAACCGTGCCTTGTGCCACGAAATACTCGTTTCTGATACGCGACCGACCGACCTGTTCGACCGGTTCGCCGAAGGCAGTGTATTGGACCACGGCGCCACCGCTACCCTTGCCGGAAATTGTCGGCAAACGATCGAATGCGTACGGTCGTGACCGCATACGGACGAGTCGGGGGGGCGCGACCGTGGGTATCGAGCTCGAAGGCCTGGTCGGCATACTTCTGTTCGCCTTCTGGATCTGGGCGATCCTCGACGTCATCGCGACGGAGGCGGAGCTGTGCCGGAACCTCCCCAAGGGCGTCTGGCTGATCCTCGTCCTGATCCTGCCCGACATCGGTTCCCTGGTCTGGGTATTGCTCGGCCGGCCCGAGCGTGGGAGTTGGCGACCCGGATCCACCGACTTCTCCGCGCCGCGCCGCCCCGTCGGCCTCGAAGACGATCCCCGTTACAGCGCGACACCGGCCGTCACCGAACGCCGGTCCGAAGAACTCGACCGGCGACTCGACGAGTGGGAAGCCGCGCGGCGCGCAACGAACGCCGACCTCGACCGGCGTGAAGCCGAGCTGCGCGAACGCGAGCTCGCCCTGCGCGAACGCGAGATCGAGAAGCGCGAGCGCGGAACCGACGCTTAGGCCGCGGGAACCCGCGCCCGGAGCAATGCCTCGTTCGGGTGTTCCGGAAGCTCGGTGAGCGGCTGCGCGAGCTCCGCTCGGGTCGGGCCGAACCGATCACTCAACGGCTTCAACGCGCTGACGTCGAAGTCGTAGAGCCGGGCGACGTTGTCGGTGAGGATCTTCTGCATGTCGGCCGGACTCCAGTCGGAGAAGACCTGACGGAGCGCCTCGCGCGAGAACGGATACGTACCCTCGTCGTGCGGGTAGTCGGAGCCCCACATGAACTTGTCGAGACCGACCGTTTCCTTGGCGGCGCGCGCGTCGGCCGGACCGGGGAAGCTCACACCGAGCCACACGTTCTGCTGGAAGTACTCGGTCGCCGTCATGGGCAGGATGTGCTCGGGCTTGAACCGCAACTCGCCGATCGCACCCGCCTTCTTCACACGCTTCAGCACGTCGTCCATCTGACCCAGGAACGCGGGAATCCACGCGCAGCCCTGTTCGGTCATGACGAACTTGAGCTTCGGGAAGCGTTGGAACACGCCGGACAACAACATGAAGATCAGCGGGCGGCGAGAGTAGTTGCCGAGCTCGGTGATCTGGATGAGCGCCGACGACGGATGCGGAAGATACGACGGGCCACCCACGCCACCGTGACAGTTGAGCGGGACCTCGAGATCTTCGGCGACCGCCCACAGCCGGTCGTAGTCGGGATGGTTCAAAGGCTTCAGCCACGTGGCGTCGGGCGGGACCGATGGCAGGAGCGCGCCGCCGCGCAGACCGTGCTCCTTGATCCACTTGATGTCTTCGATCGCGTCGTCGATGTC
>JAUZEI010000105.1 GCA_030839105.1 Actinomycetota bacterium | reverse complement strand
GTCCTGCCTCGTCACCAACTCGCCGACGAGAAGCGCATGATCTGCCGCGACTGCGCGTGAGACGACCGCGACCCGCGACGGTCGCGCGCGTCGTCGCCGCCGCCGCTTCCGGCGCACTGCTCGCGATCAGCCGGCCGCCGCTCGACCTCGGGCCGCTCGCGTGTGTCGCGCTCGTACCGCTCTTCGTCGCGTGGCGCGGTCGCTCGTGGCTCGGTGCGGCGGCGCTCGCGTTCGTCGCGGGCGTTGTCTACTACGGCACGTTGTGCGTATGGATCTGGTACTTCGGCGCGATCGCGCTCCTCCCGTTCAGCGCGGCAGTAGCTCTGTACTGGGCCGCCGCGGGCGCGCTCGTCGGGTGGCTGCGCGCGCACCGCGTCGCGAACCCCTGGGCGACCGCGGCCGTATGGGTCTGCGCCGATGCACTCGTTTCCCGTTGGCCGTTCGGCGGCTTCTCGTGGGGTGAGGTCGGATACTCCTTCCACGACCTCGCGCCGGCGCGCTCCGTCGCGAGCGTGGGCGGTGTCACGCTCCTGACATTCCTGGCAGTGGCACTGAACGCCTTCTTGGCGGATCTCGTGACCGAACGGCGCACCCCGGCGAACGTCCTGCGCGCGCAGGCGGGGATCGCGTTGATCGCGGTCGTCGTCGTGGCGGCCACGGTTACCCGCGCCCAACCCCCGGTCGTCGGCGCGCTGCACGTCGCCCTCGTCCAGGGCAACGACCAGAACCGCGATCTCAGTGACGCCGAGCTGCGGGCCGACTTTCTGCCCATCCATCATTTCGACCTCGCCCGCCAGATCACCGATCCCGTCGACCTGATCGTGTTCCCCGAGTCGAGCATGAACGCGCTCACCGCAACCGACGCGACCGCCGACCTCCGGACGGATCCCTTCATCCGCTCCAATCTCGTGCGGATCGCCCGGCTGCATCACGCTTGGGTGCTCGCGAACGCCACTGTCGACGCGCCGCCGGACGGCCACAAGGCGTCGAACCTCGATGTGCTCTTCGACCCGACCGGTCGCGTCGCAGGCACCTACAGCAAACGGCACCTCGTCCCCTTCGGGGAATCGGTCCCGTTCCGCGAATCGCTGCAGCACCTCGTCAAGGCGCTGGAGCAGGTGCCGCGCGACTTCCAACCCGGGCACACGCCGGGACTGTTCACGGTCGCGGGTGTCCGCATCGGAACGCTGATCTGCTTCGAGTCCGCCTTCGGTTACCAGGTCCGTCCGTTGGTGCGCGACGGCGCGCACGTCATCGTCGTCTCGACGAACAACCGCTCGTACCGGCGATCGGCGAACTCGGAGCAGCACGTCGCCATCTCGCAGATGCGCGCCGCGGAGACCGGCCGCCCGGTGGTGCAGGCCGCGATCTCCGGGATCACCGCGGTCATCGACGCCGAGGGAGTCGTCCACGAACGCACGTCCCTGTTCCGGCCGGGCGTCGTCCAGACCACGGTGGAGGCCACGGGCGGCGAGACGCCGTACGTCCGTTACGGCGAGTGGGCGACCTGGATGAGCCTCGCCATGGCGGGCCTCGCGGTCGCGCTCGGCGTCGTTCGTACGCGGCGACGCACGTCCCTAGACTCCGAACCCGAACCCGAGCCCGAGGACACGTCGGTCGAGTCGAAGATCGGCGGTTCCGAGGTCGCCCCGACGGCCGACGAGCGAGAATCGACCACATCTCCATGACGGACAACTCCGATCGGATCGAACGCACACTCGAACTGCTCCTCTACGCGCCGCTCGGTGTCGGTCTCTTCTTGAAGGACACCGCCCCGCAGTTCGTCGACATGTTCGTGTCGCGCGGCCGGGCCGAGATCGACCGCCGCCATGAAGAGGTACAGCAGCGAGTGACCACGGCGCGCAGTCTCGGGCAGGTCGCCATGGCATTCGGTCCGCCGATCGTGCGCGAGCGCGTCGGCCGCACGGTCGCCGATGCGCGCCGCACCGTCGAGGGTCTGCTCGGGTCGTCGGCCGCCGACGACCGTCCGTCCGAAGACCGGCCGGCACCCGCGCGTGCGCGCGCGGAAGCCTCGTCGAGCGCTCCCGCCTCCTCGCCGCCTGCCGGCTCGCCACCGGATGCGCCCGCCCCTTCACCCGCGCCCGGATACACCGCGCCGGCGGAGACCGCCGTGCCCGCGCCGAAGGTAGACGTCGGTTCCAGCAACGGCAGCCCGGGCGGCAACGGCGCCGGGAGCGAGAGTGCGGAGCTTCCGATTCCCGGCTACGACGCCCTTTCGGCGTCGCAGGTCGTGCAGCGGCTCGTCGGGCTCAGCGCCGACGAGCTCGCGGCCGTGCACGCCTACGAAGCAACCCACCGTCAGCGACGCACGATTCTCGGCAAGATCGAACAGCTCGCCGGCTAGCCATCTGTGGAGCCGGCTCGAATCGCGGTTGCGTCCGATCTTCCCGTGCTCGCCGGGTTGGCGCGCGACCTGCGAGCGGAGATGCAGGAACAGCGCGGGGGATTGCTCTGGACGACGCGAGAGGCGCGCGCGGGACCGCAGGAGGAATCGCTCGCCGCGTTACTGGCCCGGAACGATGCCGCGATCGTCGTCGGAACGATCGACGCGGCGATCGTGGGATTCGGCACGGTCGAGATCGAGACCCTTCGCGACGGCACCCGCCTGGGTGTGATCGGTGACCTGTTCGTCGAGCGGGAGGCCCGGGCAGTGGGCGTCGGCGAGTCGATCGCGGATCTGATCGTTTCCTTCTGTGCAGAGCGGGGATGCATCGGCGTCGACGCCTACGCGCTTCCAGGCGCCCGGGACGCGAAGAACTTCTTCGAGCGCTCGGGGTTCACCGCCCGCGCGCTGGTCATGCATCACAAGCTGTAACCGTCCGGCTCCGGCCCGACTGCTCGGCCTCTTCGGCGGCGCCGGACGGCTGGATAGTGTCGGCCCATGACCGCCACCGACGCTGACATGACCGCGGCCGACGTCGTCTGGGATCTCGCTCCGCTGCTCCCCGACACTCCGGACGACCGGGGACTGAGCGAGCTGCTCGACGCGGCCGATGCCCGTGCGGAGGACCTCGCACGAACGCGCGGACAAGTCGCCGAGCTCGACGCCGGTGGGCTCGCCTCGTTCATGAACGAGATGGCCGAACTGCTCGATCTTGTCGGCCGGGCCGGCAGCTACGCCGGCCTCGACTTCGCGACCGACACGACCGATCCGGCACGCGGGGCGCGGATGCAGCGCGTCGAAGAGCGCGCCACGGCGATCCAGACCAGGCTGTTGTTCTTCGAGCTGGAGTGGGCCGAGCTTCCCGACGAGCGCGTCGATGAGTTGCTTGCCGACGAGCGGTTGGCGTTCGCCCGCCATCACCTGCGTTCGGAGCGGCGGTACCGGCCGCACCTGCTCACCGAGCCGGAAGAAGTCATCCTGACCGAGAAGGCTTTGAGCGGCCGCAGCGCGTGGGAGCGGTTGTTCGAAGAGCAGGTGTCGACGATCTCCGTGGAGCTCGACGGCGGGATCACGACGCTCGAGGCTGCGCTCGCGCGGTTGCACGCGCCCGACCGTGAGGTCCGGCGCACGGCCGCGGAGGCGATCACCTCGGGCCTCGAGCCCGGACTGCGCACGCGCGCGTTCGTAATGAACACGTTGCTGTCGGACAAGGCGGTCGACGACCGGCTGCGGCATTTCGACACGTGGATCCAGAGCCGCAACCTGGCGAACGAAGCGGGCGACGCGTCGGTCGAGGCGCTGGTCGACGCGGTGCAGAGTCGCAACTCCATCGCGCAGCGTTGGTACGCGCTGAAGGCACGACTTCTCGGCATCGACCGGCTCGCCGACTACGACCGCATGGCGTCGGTCGCCGAGGTCGAAGCGCACATCGGTTGGCAGTCGGCGAAGGAGCTCGTACTCGACGCGTACGGATCGTTCTCCGGGGAGCTCGCCGACACCGCGCAGCGCTTCTTCGACGGTGCCTGGATCGACGCCGCGGCTCGTCCGGGAAAGCGACCGGGTGCGTTCTGCGCGTACACCGTCCCGTCGCATCACCCTTACGTGTTGCTGAACTGGACGTCCCGACGGCGCGACGTGCTCACCCTTGCGCACGAGCTCGGGCACGGGTTGCACGCCTTCCTCGCGCGCGGGCAGGGCATCTTTCACCAGTCGACGCCGCTCACTTTGGCCGAGACCGCGTCGGTGTTCGGCGAGACTGTCACCTTCGGTCGACTGCTCGAAGAGGTGACCGATCCGAACGAACGCCTCGCGCTGCTCGCGTCGAACCTCGAGGATCAGATCGCGACGGTGTTCCGTCAGATTGCGATGAACCGGTTCGAGCATTCGATCCACACCGAGCGGCGGGACACGGGGGAGTTGTCGGTCGAGCGGCTCGGTGACTTGTGGACGGCGTCGCAGGCGGACATGCTCGGCGACTCCGTCGAGATCACCGAGGGTTACCGCACCTGGTGGTCGTACATCCCGCACTTCATCGGTACGCCCGGTTACGTGTACGCGTACGCGTACGGCCAGCTGCTCGCGCTGTCGGTGTACGCGCAGTACGAGGCGCGCGGGCCCGAGTTCGTTCCGCAGTACCTCGACCTGTTGCGGGCGGGCGGCTCGATGGCGCCGGAGGAGCTCGGGCGCCTCGTCGACGTCGACCTGGCCGATCCCGGCTTCTGGGACCGCGGTCTCGACATCATCGAGCGGCGTCTCGACGAGACCGTCGCGGCGGCCGAGGCCTCGGGAAGGTTGTCATGACGTACCGCGTCATCCAGTGGAGCACCGGCAACGTCGGTACCGCCGCGTTGCGTTGCATCATCCGCCATCCCGATCTCGAGCTGGTCGGCGTCTGGGTGCACTCCGCCGACAAAGCCGGGCGCGACGCAGGGGAGTTGTGCGGGCTTCCGCTGACCGGCGTGCTCGCGACCAATGACGTCGACGCGCTGCTCGCGCTCGACGCAGATTGTGTGTCGTACACCGCGACGGCCGATCTGCGCCCGATGGAAGCGATCAACGACATGGCGCGTGTATTGCGTTCGGGTAAGAACGTCGTGTCGAGCTCGGTCGTGGCTGCGATCTATCCCGCGCACCTCGAACCTTCGATGCGCAAACCGCTCGACGACGCATGCGCCGAAGCCGGAGTGTCGTGCTTCACGTCGGGCATCGATCCGGGGTGGGCGAACGACGCGTTGCCGTTGCTGCTCGCGGGGACGTGCGAAGACGTCGAACAGCTACGCGTCATGGAGATCGTCAACTACAAGGACTACGAACAGCCGACGGTGCTCTTCGAGACGATGGGATTCGGTAAGCCACTCGACGCCAAGCCATTGCTGCTGATCCCGGGCGTGCTGTCGTTCGCGTGGGGTGGAGTCGTCAAGGTGCTCGCCGACGGCCTGGGCGTCGAGATCGAGGAACTGCGCGAGGTGCACGAACGCCGGCCCGCGCCCGAGAAGATCGACCTCGGGTTCGGGGTCATCGAGCAGGGAACGACTGCCGCGCTGCGGTTCGAGGTGCAAGGGATAGTCGCCGGCGAGCCGCGCATCGTCTTGGAGCACGTGACCAGACTCGACGACGACCTGTGCCCCGACTGGCCGCAGCCGGTGGGCGCGGGCGGGTACCGGGTCGTGGTGACGGGAACGCCGAGCTACCAGTGCGACGTCCAGATGACGGCCCGCCCCGGTCAGGGTGATCCCGGCGTCATCGGTACCGCGGGTCGCCTGGTGAATGCGATACCTCAGGTCTGTAGTGCCTCGCCCGGCATGCTCTCCGTACTCGACCTTCCCCTCGTTACCGGCAGAGGAGTCATGCGGTGACGCAGGCGAGACGCACCGCTTCGTCTCGTCCCGCGCGCTTGCGATCGTCTATGGGGTGCGCAGGATGCGTGTGATCGCGCGGTGCATGATCGTTCGCAGCTTCGCTTCGGTATCGGCTCCGGTCGCCCATCCGATGAGGGCGCTGAAGTAGATCGCTTCGAGGATCTCGGCGGTTTCGCGGTCGACCGCGCGCGGGCCCTCCGGTCGGATCGCCGTTGCCAGGACCGCCTGGGTGGTGGCTGCGAAGCCGCGTACATGTTGGGCCACGTCGGGTTTTCCGCTGAGCAACGCGCGTAGCAATCCGACGGTGAGCGCTCGGTTGTCGGTCATGATCCGGATCAGGTCCTCGATGACCTCTTCCACGCGGCCGGCCGGGCTGCGTTTCCTCGAGGACCCGCGGGTGAGCCGACGGTAGACCTCCCCTCCGGCTCGCTCGGCGATGGCGATGATCAGCAGCGAGTCGAGCGAGGGAAAAAAGGTGTAGATCGTGCGCGATGAGACTGCTGCACGTTCCGTGATCGCTCGGACCTGCAGCGCCTCGTAACCCCCCTCCACCACGAGCGCGAGCGCAGCATCGATGATGCGCTGCCGAGCCGGAGCCGTCGTCATGCGGCGAGAGTACCGCTCGGGAAATCACGGTTTGACGACCGGATGAAACCATGCTTTCATCTTCTCCGGATCGGAAAGCGTGGTTTTCAAACGGCGCAGCACCGATCGAGTTTGCACATGCGCCGGGGAAGGGTTCCGATGATCACCTTTCTCATCGTTGGAGCGGTCGTTGTGAATCTCGTCGTCCTGTGGATGCAGGTGCGTCGGCGGAGACAGATCGTGGCGGTGACCCGCGAAATGGATCGAGCTTCGCTCGCCCTGATCGAAACCGCACAGAGAGCGATCGAGGCGACCGGCACGCAAATCGTCGCCTCGGCCGAGAGCTAGGACCGGATGGCGGGGAACTCGCAGGATGCCCGCGCCGACCACAACGAGTGCCTGCGCCGAGCGATTGCCATCGTTTCCACGCGACTGGGATGCCCCGTCGAGGACGCACTCGACCGCCTCCGGCTCTGGGCGAGGGCGACCGGCCGGAGCGTGGACGAGATCGCAGCGGACGTGATCGAGCACGTGATCAGCATCGATTCGTAGCTCTTCGGGCATCCGCGCAACCGAATCCCGCCGGATCTAACATTTGTCACTGTGACGCAATCCGGGTGTCGCTGGTGCGGTCGGAAGTTCGCGGCGGAGGCGGGGAGCGTGGGACGACCGCGTCTCTACTGCAAGCGCTCGTGTCGCCAGCGCGACTATGAGGCCCGACGCCGGGCGGTCGAGCTCGGACTGGGTGAACACGAGCTCGTCGTTACTCGGGCCGAGCTGGAATCGATTCGTGACCGCCTGTACATGCTTCAGCACACGATCAAGGACGCGGAGATCGATCTCGCGCAGCCCGAAGCGCGGCGAGCCGGAGAACTGCGGCGCGTGCTCGGTTACATCCTCGACACGGCCCGAGAGTGCGTCGGGTCGTAGCCGCTCAGTCCCGCGAGGCCTCGGGCGCAGCCGGCGTGGTGTCGTCCGAAACGGGCGAGAGCTCGTGCGCCAACATGGTCTTCTCGCCGTCGCTCTTGGGCGTGGCCATCTCTCGCCATTTCCGTGCGATCTGTTCTAGCGACGGCCCGAACACGTGTTCGATCGTACCGATTGCCGGTGACACCGACAACACGATTCGAGACGCTCGATCCGCAGGCGCCGCACCCACCAGGCCCGACGCGAGCATCGGATTCGTCGCAACCGCGTACCTCCAGGTCAGTCCCTCGCGACGAATCTCGCGCCGAATCGTCGCGACGCATGCGCACAGGGTTCGTGGCATCCTCGGCGCCGGCTCCCCCGGACGCCGATAATGCCCGTTATGTCAACTTGCGTGGAGTTGCGTGTACCGGCGCCACGCGGCGAGCCTCGCCCCCATGACCCCGGACGACCTCGTCGAAATCGAGCTGATCAAGCGGCTCAAGTACAAGTACGCCCGCTGCCTCGACCAAAAGCTTTGGGACGAGATCGCGGAGTGCTTCACCGCCGACGCCCACGCGGCCTACAGCGGCGGCGGCTATTCGTTCGAGGGCCGGGACGCCATCGTCGACTTCCTGAGCCGTTCGATGGGCGCCGAGACCTTCCATTCCAGCCACAAGATGCACCACCCGGAGATCGATCTCACCGGGCCGGGCACCGCCCACGGCGTCTGGGCGCTCGACGACGTCGTCGTGATGACCGACTTCCAGCTCACAATCCGGGGCTGCTCGTTCTACGACGACGACTACGTCAAGCAGGACGGCGTCTGGCGCATTGCCAACACCGGCTACAAGCGGGTGTACGAGGAGATGCAGCCGCGGGGCAACGTCGACGGGCTCCGCCTCACCGCCTCGTGGTGGGCGACCGGCGGCCGCAGCGAGCTTCCCGCCGGCTGAGTCGCGTGCCGCCGACCGCCGCCGAGGTCCGGGCCGGGCTCGACCATCCGGTCATCGACGCGGACGGCCACGGCATCGAATACCTCCCTTGGTTTCGCGACCTGTTGCGTGACGAGGGCGGACGCGGTGCGGTCGACGCCTGGGACGTCGTGGAGAACGGGGCCGGCCGCACCCGTGCGCTCGACGCCGACACCATGCGCACGCTCGGGCTTTCTCGCGTCCCGTGGTGGGGACTGCCGAGCCAGAACACACTCGATCGGGCCAGCGCGATGCTGCCTGCGCTCCTGCACGAGCGCCTCGACGAGCTCGGCATCGACGTCGCGGTCTGCTACCCCACCTACGGACTCACCGTCATGGGGCTCGACGACCCGCAACTCCGCGTCGCGGCCGCGCGCGCCTTCAACACCTACTACGCGCAGGCCTACGCGGGCTTGCGCAATCGTCTCGAACCCGTCGCCATCGTGCCGACGTACGCGCCCGACGAAGCCATCGAGGTCCTGGACCACGCGGTCGAGACGCTCGGGCTGCGCGCCATCATGTGCACCGGTCTCGTCCATCGTCCGCTCCCCGGGGAGAACCTTCCCCGCGGTGCGCGTTGGGTCGACGCCCTGGGCCTCGACAGCGCGCACGACTACGACCCGTTGTGGCACCGCTTCGTCGACCTCGACGTCACACCCACCTTCCACTCCACCGGCATGGGCTGGGGCAGCCGCACGTCGCCGTCGAGCTACGTCGCGAATCACCTCGGATCGTTCGGTGCGGCCGGCGAAGCGCTGTGTCGCTCTCTGTTCCTCGGCGGCGTGCTCCACCGCTTCCCCGAGTTGCGGTTTGCGTTCCTCGAAGGCGGCGTGACGTGGGCTGCCACCCTGTGCAGCGATCTCGTCGGCCACCTCGAAAAACGTCACGGTGACGCAATCGGCATTTACGATCCCGGGCGCCTGAACCGCCCGCTCCTCATGGAGCTGATCGCTGAGTACGGCAACGACGAGGTCCGGGCGCGCACGGGGGATCTCGATGCGGCGCTGCACATGCTGAGCGAGCCCGACGAAGATCCCACCCAGCTCGACGAGTTCGCGAGGAGCGGTCTCCGCTCCCCCGCCGACGTGCACTCCGGCTTCGCCCGACAGTGCTTCTTCGGCTGCGAGGCCGACGATCCCACATGGGCGCTCGCGTTCGCGCCCGAGTACCACGGCACCCGGCTCGGCGCGATGTTCGCGTCGGACCTGGGACACTGGGACGTCCCGGACGCGACGCACGTTCTGCCGGAAGCGTTCGAGCTCGTCGAACGCGGCCTGGTGACGACCGACGACTTCCGCGCCTTCACGCACGACCACGCGCTCGCCTTGTGGGGCCCGCGCCTTTTCGCCGACACCGTGGTGGGAGAGACATGACGCATCCTTGGAACATCGCGACCGTCGCCTCGGGCGGTGAGCAGATCTACTACGAGGTGATCGGCGCCGACGACGCACCGGCGGTCGTTCTCACGCACGGCGCCGGCGGCTCGCACGCGGCGTGGTTCCAACAGGTTCCCGCGCTTGCCGACGCCGGGTACCGCGTCGTCACCTGGGACAGCCGAGGCTTCGGCCGCTCGACGTACGACACGGGCGTGCTCGGTTGCGACGCGGCCGTCGCCGATCTCGCGGCCGTCTTCGACGCAGTGGGACTCGAGCGCGCACACGTCGTCGGCCAGTCGATGGGCGGCTGGTGGGCGACTGCATTCGCGCTGGCACAGCCGAACCGCGTGCTTTCGCTCACCCTGTCGAACACCGTCGGCGGACTATGGACCGACGCGCTCTTTCAGCACTTCGCCTCGTTCGTCGCGGCCGCACCCGGTGCGGACGGCAGCCGGATGGGCGTGCACAGCGCGCTCGGAGCTTCGTTCGTCGAGCGCGATCCCGCTCGGGCATTCCTCTACCAGCAGCTCAACACGTTTCACACTCCGCCGCTCGCGGCGATCGCGGCCGCCCTCGGCGGTGCCCGGGTGGAACACGCGGCGCTCGACGCGCTCGGACTTCCGATCCTCGTCATCACCGGATCCGACGACGTGCTCTTCCCGGCTGCGCTCGTGCGCGACAGCGCGTCGCGACTGACCGACCCGACGATCGTCGAGATCGCCGATGCCGGCCACTCCCCCTACTTCGAACGCCCCGACGAGTACAACGCCGCCCTCCTCCAACACCTCGCCGGCTCCCGCTGACGCAAGACTGTCGGGTTACATGGTGAGGGGTTTGCTGCTCACCTTGTAGACGAGCGTCGCAGTCGCGGCGAGGGTTCCGGACGCGGCCCGGACCTCGGCGTCGCAGAACACCACCGACCGGCCCCTTTGGGTGATCCACCCTTCGGCAACGAGGTCCTCGTCGATGATCGGCGCGAGGAACCGGAGCTGGATGTCGATCGTGAACAGCTGCCGGGGTTCGTCGTAGCCCGAGCCCACGGCGGGCACCACCACGGTGTCGACCATCGATGCGATCACTCCGCCGTGGACCACGCCCGCGGGCTGGCGAAACTCGGGGCGGTACGACAGCCCCATGCGGGCGTAGTCCTGGCGGATCTCCTCGACGCGGACGCCGAGGAACTTCGGATACCAGACGGTGTCCCATTCACCGAACTTCGACCAGATCGCCGCGCGCGCCGCGCTCAGGGGCGGGAACTGTTCCGAGCGGGCTGTCATCCCCCCGAAGCTACCGGCGGCTCCTGCACCAGCGCGAGGATCTGGTCGAGGTCGTGCTCCGTCGCGTCGCGGATCGTCACCTCTTGACGAACGGGAGCGGCACGACCTCGGCGTCGAGCAGCTGACCGCGCACGTCGATCTGCATCGCGTCGCCGGAAGCGACGTCGGGCGGCACGAAGGCGAGTGCGATGCCGTTTCCGAGCATGGGCGAGAAGTTGCCGCTCGTGACGACGCCGACGTCGACACCGGCGCGCAGCACCCGCGAACCCTCGCGGGGCGGGCGGCGACCCTGCACGTCGAGCCCGCGCAGCCGACGCGCAATCCCCCGCTCCCGCTCGGCGGCCAACGGCGCGCGGCCCCGGAAGTCGGGCTTGTCCCAGCCGACGACCCAACCCAGACCGGCCTGCAAGGGCGTGATGCCCACCCCGAGCTCGTGACCGTGCAGGGGCAGGCCGGCCTCCAGGCGCAGCGTGTCGCGTGCGCCCAGCCCTGCGGGCTCGGCGCCCGCCGCGCACACTGCCTCCCAGAGTGCGGGGGCATCGCCGGCGGCGACGTGCACCTCGACGCCGTCCTCGCCCGTGTAGCCCGTGCCCGCGACCACCAACTGGCCGATCCGCCGCACCTCGAAGCGCGGCACCGAGGCTGCCTCGGAATTGACGGTCGCGAGAAGTGCGCGCGCCTCGGGTCCCTGCACCGCGAGCACGGCCCGCGTGGAGGTGATGTCGCCGAACTCGACCGGTTGGTCGGTGCGGGCGGCACCCTCGTCGAACGCGGCGAGCATCTCATCGGTGTTCGACGCGTTCGGCATCACGAAGAACCGGTCGTCGTCGACCCACCAGACGATGATGTCGTCGACGACGTGCGCGTC
>JAUZEI010000074.1 GCA_030839105.1 Actinomycetota bacterium | reverse complement strand
CCGCAACGGGCTGGTCGAAGGCAACCTCAAGTTCGTGGGCACCAAGGTCGTGCCGGTCGCTCCGCACGCGGGACGCGGGCTGCTGCGCGCCGAGGCGGAGCGAGCGATGGTCAACCTGCTGGGCGATGGCTCCAGCCACGACATCCGGCTGCCGGTCGGCGACGTGTTACCGACCGTCGATCAGGCGGCGGTCGATGCCGCGGCGGCGCGGGCGCGGGCGATGCTCACCGGAATCCACCTGGTCGTCGCGGGCACGACCCACGTCTCGCTGACCGCCGCGCAGATCGCGCCTGCGCTCGGCACCCGGGTCGTCGGTCACCAGCTCGACCTCACCCTTGCGCCCGACAAGCTGCGTTTCGCGCTCGGCGCCGCCTTCTCCGCCGTCGAGCAACCCGCCGTCGCCGCCGCCTTCGACGTGAGCAGCTCGAACACGGTGACCGTCGTGTCCTCGCGCGACGGCCGCCAGCTCGACCTCGCCGCCGTCGCCGCCGCGATCCTGCGCGGCGACCGGTCGATCGTCGCATCCGTCCGCATCGAACATCCCGCACACGACACCGCGTGGGCGAAGAAGCTCGGCATCACGCATCAGGTGTCGTCGTTCACGACGAACTACATCGCGGGCGAACCGCGCGTGCACAACATCCACCTCGCCGCCGACACGCTCAACAACACGGTGGTCGAGCCGGGCAAGACGTTCTCATTGAACGACAAACTCGGACCCCGCACGCCGGAGAAGGGCTACGTCTCCGCGCCCATCATCTTGGAGGACGGATTCGGCGAGGACTACGGCGGGGGCATCAGCCAGCTGACGACGACGTTGTTCAACGCGGTCTTCTTCGGTGGGTACGTCGATGTCGACCATTCGCCGCACCGTTTCTACATCTCGCGCTACCCCATGGGGCGCGAAGCGACGATTGTGTTCCCGTACGTCGACCTGAAGTTTCGCAACGACACGAGACACGGCGTGCTCATCCGCGCGAACTACAGCGACACGTCCGTCACCGTCAGCTTCTACGGCGACACCGACGGCCGCGTCGCAACCGAGGCGAACCGCAAGGTCCTGCACACCGAACCGATCACGGATCGGCTCGTCGAGTGTCCGGCCAAGAAGTTGACCGACGACCCGGGCAACGCGTGCGCACACCTGAGCGCATTGGCGCGCGAAACGGTCGCGGGCGGAGAGACCGGCTACGACGTGGAGTTCGACCGGGTGATCGAGCAACCCGGTCACCCGACGGTGAGTCAGCATTACCGCGTGCACTATCCGATGCTGCAGAACACCGTTTTGGTGGGCACGACGCCCGCGCCGCCGACGACGACGACGAGCACACCGAGAACACCCACAACCCAGGCCCACACGCCGACATCGGCTCCGCGGCCGGGCACGACTACCACACCTTCGGGTCACCGTCCGTGAGGGAAATTCGTCCTGATTCGGCGGTACGCACACATCTCTGACAGGGCCAAGCGTTCAATCTCCTCAATAGAAGCCCCCAACTTGCCGAATTCAATAGTCGGGATGGGCGGCGACACGGGGAGATTTCCAGTGCAACGAGGTCGGAGTCACGCGCGTCGGCGTATGCACGCCGGCATTGCCGCGCTCGCCATCATCGTCGGAAGCATGGTCGTGGTGGGGAACACCCACGCGCAGGCCGCTCCGGTGCACAGCGCCCAGGTCACATTGCAATCCACGAGTCTCAGCGCACTCGCCGCGCCGGTCGTCGGGATCGCCGCGACGCCCACCGGTCGCGGCTACTGGCGCGTCGGAGCAGACGGTGGCGTGCTCACCGCCGGCGACGCGCATTTCTACGGTTCCGCCGCGCGCCGTCCTCACGACCGCATCGTCGCGATCGCCGCGACGCGCAGTGGTCACGGCTACTGGCTGACCGATCGCCAGGGCGCGGTGTTCAGCTTCGGCGACGCCGCCTACCACGGGTCGATGGCCGGTCATCACCTCAACCTTCCGATCACCGGCATGGCTGCGACGCCGAACGGCAACGGCTACTGGCTCGTCGCCAGCGACGGCGGCATCTTCTCGTTCAACGCGCGCTTCCACGGCTCCACGGGTGGCATGCGCCTCAACCAACCCATCACCGGCATGGCTGCCACGCCGAACGGCAGGGGCTACTGGCTCGTTGCCAGCGACGGTGGCATCTTCTCGTTCAACGCACACTTCTACGGTTCGATGGGCGGGACGCCGCTGAATCTGCCGATCACCGGCATGGCGGCCGCCCCGAACGGAAACGGCTACACGCTGGTCGCCGCGGACGGCGGCCTCTTCCGCTTCGGATCGAACAGCCCGTTCTACGGATCGGCAGTCAACGCATGTCCGGGCGCGCCGGCCGTCGCGGTCGCGATGTCGCCCGGCGCACGCGGCTACTGGATCGCGTTCGCCGACGCCCGCACGTACGCGTTCTCCCCTGGGACTCACGCACCGAAGTGCGATCCGTCGACGTCGTCGAAGTCGGGGCTCATGGCTGCCGACCTCCTCCGCCGGATCAACGACGAACGCTCGATACGTCACCTGGCGCCGATGACCTGGGATCCGAGCCTCGCGAACTACGCCGGCGCGTGGAGCGCGGACATGGCGTCGCACGGTTTCCGGCACAGCTCGATCGGGAACCTGCTGGGTACGTACAACTACGTGGGTGAGAACATCGCCGCCGGCAGCGCGGGCACG
>JAUZEI010000070.1 GCA_030839105.1 Actinomycetota bacterium | reverse complement strand
TCGTGTGGTGCGCGTGATCCGGATCTGGAATCGGGCACGCCCCCATCCGGAGGGTGATCGATCGTCCTGCGGCAACAGGCGGATCGTCAGGTCTCCCTCCCGGGACGTGCGTGCCACCCTTGACCGTTGAGAGAGAGGGGATGGCGATGACCGTCGTAGAGAGCAGGCGCTTGGTGACGGGTGGAGTGATACGCATGCCGATGTGCATGTCGCAGCGGCGGTTCGGGCTCACTGCGATGAGGTCTGCCGGTGTCTAGAGTCGGACTGACATGGAAGCAACCAATCTCGCTGACCTATACGGGGCGCCGCTCCTCGATTGGGGTCGCATCGAGACCCGCCTCAACCAAGGGCTGACCCAAGCCCCGGAGACCGGTGGCCCGAATCGCCACACATGCTGGTTGGCGACGATCAACGACGACGGAAGCCCGCACGTCACGGGCGTCGGCGCCCTGTGGGTCGGCGGCGCATTCTGGTTCGAAACCGGCCGCGCGACCCGTAAAGCGAAAAACATCTCCCGCGACCCGCGCTGCACGTTAAGCGTCGCCGCCCAGGAGTTCGACCTCGCGGTCGACGGCGAGGCGCGACTCGTCACAGATCCCACGACAGTTGCGGCTATGGCGGCGCGTTGGGCTGCGGAGGGATGGCCAGTGCGCACCGACGATTCGGGCGTGGCACTTACGGCGGAGTTCAGCGCACCTTCTGCGGGACCGCCGCCCTGGTACGTGTATCACTTCACTCCGCACGCGGCGACGGCTCTTCTCACCGTTGATCCAGGCGGGGCAACTCGCTGGACCTTCTAGGTCGAGTCCGTATCGCCGAATGGCCGCGCCGTCCGGCGACTCAGGATCTCGCCGAACGGCTCTTCGGCTCGATCCGCGCCGGCGTCGAGGGCGTCGGTGCGGGGGGCGATTGGGGTCCGACTCGTTTTGGTGATCCGACTTGGCGGGAAACGCGACGGACCATTCGGGCGGGGGCGTGGCGTTCGAGGCGGCCGTGGGTCGTTGTCGCAACCAGCGGTGGTGCACCGTTCGTCGAAAGTGACGTCGAGGTCGAGCAGGCCGAGTGCGAAGCGTGCGGGGCCGACACGCTCCAGCTCACCGAGATCGGTCAACACTTCGAGCCCTAGTCGGGCAGTCGCATAACCGTCGCAGAGCGGGCAACCTGTGCGGCATGTCTACCGATTCGAACAAAGCTAAAGCTCTCGATCTCATCGAGCGGGTGAACCGGCACGACGTCGTAGCCCTCGACGAGTTCACCTCCAATCCAGCGGTGCTCGGGTCTGCCCGCGGCCTCATCGGTGCTTTCCCCGACCTACACGCAGACGTGCAATGGGTTGTGGCCGAAGGCGACATGGTCGTCGTGTTCTTCGCTTTTCGAGGCACGCAGCACGGTCCGTGGCTATTCGTTCAAGAGGCGACCGCTCGACACGTCGAAACCTCATTCATGCTGGCGTTCCGATTCGGCGACGACGGCCAGATCGTCGACCAGTGGCTCGGATCCAACTTTATCGAGATGTTTGCTCAGCTCGGCTGGGGCTTTGCGCCCGTCGGTGAGATTGCGACCCCACCCGGCGGATAGCCCTCGCCGGCGCACAGAGCTGCCGATCGGCGCTCGCAGACACGACGCGGGGTCGGGCAGTATGCATGGCTACTGGCAGGCTGTCGACACGGAAGAGGTAGTGAAAGTGGCTCACGCCGTTGTGATGCAGGTGAATCTCGTCGGTGACCCCGTCGAGGGAGTGAAGATGCTCGACGACGTTGTGATCCCGCAAGCGAAAGCGCAACCGGGGTTCCAGCGAGGAACGTGGATGCACAGCAAAGGATTGATCGGAACCGGGGTAATGGTGTTCGACACCGAGGACCACGCGACCGCAGCGATGGACGCGCTACAGCCGCCGCCGGGTGGACCGACGGTCATCAACTGCGCCGTTTTCGAGGTCGCACGGGAAGTCTGAGCCCTTCGGGGCGACCGCCGAGTTCGGTGGTCGCCCCGGAAAGCGTCGACAACGACGCGGGACCAGTTCGTGTGTGCGCACGGACTGCCGATCTGTGTTCGCCAGAACCGTTGCGGATCGGGCATTCTGTGCGCATGGCGTTCGGTCCCGGACTTACGGGGGACGGCCTCGTACTGCGCGCACCCGTCGATGAGGACGTAGAAGCGCAACGACGGCTTGGGCGTTCTGCCGAGATCCGTCGGATGCTCGGGGTGGCGAGCCGAAGCGATGAGACGATGACGATTGCGCAAGCCCGCTCGTGGCGCGATGCGCTGGGCCGGGACGAAAGCGTGGAGTGGATCGTCGAGCACGAGGGCGCGTTTCTCGGGGTGGGGAGACTGCATTCGTTTCAGGTTCAACACGCGCAGGCCCGCTACGCCGTCGCGCTCTTCGACGAATCGAAACTCGGTCGGGGGTTTGGACGGACCGTTACACGGCTCATCATGCAATACGGGTTCGACGAGCTTGGTCTTTCAGCCATCGACCTGCTGGTGCTCGACTTCAACGAGCGCGCGCAACGTTGCTACCGGGCGTGTGGGTTTTGGGAAGTTGAGCGTCTCCCCGCGGGCGTCATGGACCATAACCGTCCCGCCGAGGACATTCGAATGATCGCCACGCCGGAGTCGTTTGCCGCGACGAATGCATAACTGAGGCGTCCGTGTCGGAAACCCTGTCCGAGGTTGATCGGTCACATTGCGCGCATGTTGTGTTGTGGACAACCATTGGCGCGACCTGTACTGCAGGCCACGGGAGCGGGGGGAATGGTGCGGGGGCGAGCGCGACGTATCAGTCTCTTCACCGAGCAAGGACATTGGGCCGCAGTGCTCGCGTTGCTTCCCGAGCAGTTGCCGACTCCACCGCGGTCGACACATGCAAGTTCGGTCCCGCCCTCGACATCCGTTCGATCCGATGAAGACCTGAGCTATGAGTGTTCCTTGCCGCCGTCGATCCTGGCCGTCCGCAAGTACGTCCTCGCACTACCTCCGCGGGCTTAACCACACGAGCGATATCTGCCGATCTGATCTCGCCGTAAGCGTCCCTCAGCGGGCAATCTGGGCGCGTGGAACCTCGGCGATCTCCGCGCGTCGTACCACCATGAAGCAACTCGCCTCCGCGCTCGCGGCTGCGTTCCTCATCGCCGCGTGTAGCTCCCATCACAGTGCGTCGCTTCTACCGCACGGTGCGAACCCGTCGCCAACAGCTACCGAACCCGGTACAACGTCGTCGCAGCCGTCCGCCAAGCAGGCTGCGCGCGCAACTCGGCGCCCCCAACTCCTATTGCGGGAACACTAGAACTCCTCGCTGGCACGGGAATCCACCGTCGTGTACCGGGAACCGTGTTCATCGATGATGCCTTCGGCGCGAGATGCCGAACGATTGCTGTCGGACCCACCGGATCGTTTTCCACGCAGCTTCCGCCAGGCACCTACAGCATCACCGGCCGTAGTCCGAGCCTCATTCACGGACCAAACCCAAAGGGGTTCTGCTAAGGCGAACCAGCGGGGTTAGACGACCGTAAGCGGTTAGCACCTCCGCGCGTGACGGTCCCTTACCGCCCCCCGACTCGCAGTCGCCCTTCTCGTTCGTCGTGCGAGTTCTCTGCGCGTTCGACTGATCTTCGCTCCTTGACAGCCAGCGCGTAACTGCCGTTCGGCGCTCGCTCCAACCGTCCATCGGGCATTGTTTGCGCGCAGGAGCCGACCAAACGGGCGCTTCCTGGGTCAGGCACGGTACACGGAGATGACGTTCTCACTTCTCGCGGTGAACGGTTCGCGATTCCAGCCACCCCACCGCTGGTCGAGATGAAGGCCCGCGATCCGAGCCATGAGGTCGAGTTCGCTGGGCCATGCGTAGCGTTGCACGACGGGCGTGAACCTTGCTCCATTGCGCGTGACTTGCACGTGGTTTTCGTAGAGCATTTGCGTGGCCGGATCAAGGCGAAGCACGTCGAGCCGTACGGCCTCGACGTCGATGCGTTCTGCCTCGACGTACTGACCCAGTCGAACGCGGTCAAGCCACCCGAGCGTGCAGCCACCTTCCACCACGAACGCGCCGCCCGGCGTAAGTCGGGACGCGACGTTCTCGAAGCAGCGGACCTGGTCGTCCTGCGACAACACGTTGAAGAGGGAGTTGAACACCACGTAGATCAACGGGTAAGAACCGTCGACCGCGACGTCGCAGAAGTCTCCGATGACGATGGTGAGGTTCGCACCGCCGGGCTTCGATCGGAGCTTGGCGACCATTGGCTCAGAGAAGTCGATTCCGTCGACGCGGACCCCCGTTGCCGCAAGTGGGAGCGCAATGCGGCCTGTGCCGATTGCCAGTTCGAGGGCGGGACCGCCCTGCGCAAGGTCATCCAAGAACGCGACGGTGGCGTCTTCGTCGCCACGAACGACAAGCGCGTCGTACTCCTCGGCCGTGGCTTCGTCAAAGGACCTGACGGGCTCATAGCCATCCATGGGCCACATCAGATCAGCGCCCGACGGCCCAATCCAACGAATATGTCGTTCGACCGCGAGCGGCATCTCCGACGGCATAAGTGCCGATCCGCGCTCGCCGCCCTGGCGCGAAATCGGGCATTGTGCGTTCCTCTTTCAGAATCCGCGGTCACTGACGGCAAGACTGGAGCGATGCGCCTGACCGTGCAGTTGACGTTGCGA
>JAUZEI010000064.1 GCA_030839105.1 Actinomycetota bacterium | reverse complement strand
CGTCGAACACGCGCGTCTGGTGCTTCGTCGGTGACGGTGAGCTCGACGAACCCGAGGCAACGGCCGCGCTCGATCTCGCGGCGCGGGAGCGGCTCGACAACCTGATCTTCGTCGTCAACTGCAACCTTCAGCGGCTCGATGGGCCGGTGCGCGGCGACGGCAAGGTGATCCAGGAGTTCGAGTCGACGTTCCGCGGGACGGGTTGGAACGTGTTGAAGGTCATCTGGGGACGCCAATGGGACGAGCTTCTCGCCCGGGACGTCGACGGCGTACTCGTGAACAAGATGAACACGACGGTCGACGGCGAGTTCCAGAAGTACGCCGTCGAGTCCGGCGCATACATCCGTGAGCACTTCTTCGGCGGCGACCCGCGCCTGCGCAAGATGGTGGAGCATCTGTCCGACGACGAGCTGCAACGGCTCCCGCGCGGCGGCCACGACTACCGCAAGATCTACGCCGCGTACAAGACCGCGGTGGAGCACCAGGACACGCCGACCGTCATTCTCGCCAAGACGGTCAAGGGCTGGACGCTCGGCGCCGACTTCGAGGCACGCAACGCGACCCATCAGATCAAGAAGATGTCGCCCAACCAGCTGAAGGCCTTGCGCGACCGGCTCTACATGGAGATCCCGGACAAGGATCTCGAGTCGGGCATGGCGCCCTACTTCCACCCCGGCTACAAGTCGCCGGAGTACGAATACATGATGGAGCGCCGGCGCGCGCTCGACGGCTTCCTGCCCGACCGCGTGGAACGCTCGAAGACGGTCGTGTTCCCGCGTGACGGGATCATCGACCAGCTCACCGCCGGAACCGGTGAAAAGGTTCCGGCGTCGACGACGATGGCCTTCGCCCGCCTGCTCCGCGTCCTGTTGAAGGAGCCCGAGATCGGCCCGCGCGTCGTGCCGATCATCCCGGACGAGGCGCGTACCTTCGGGCTCGACGCGCTTTTCGCCGAGTTCAAGATCTACGCGCCGTTCGGTCAGAAGTACGAGCCCGTCGACGCCGGGCTGATGCTGTCATATCGCGAGGCGACCGACGGGCAGATTCTCGAGGAGGGGATTACCGAAGCCGGCGCGATGGCTTCGCTGACCGCGGCTTCGACTGCGTATGCGTCGTGGGGTCAGCCGATGATCCCCTTCTACATCTTCTATTCGATGTTCGGCTTCCAGCGCGTCGGCGACATGATCTGGTCGCTCGGTGATCAACGGGGCCGCGGCTTCCTGCTCGGCGCCACCGCGGGCCGCACCACGTTGTCGGGGGAAGGGCTGCAGCACTGCGACGGTCAATCGCAGATGTACGCGCTCGCGTATCCGAACTGCCGCGCCTACGACCCCGCATTCGCCTACGAGGTCGGTGTCATCGTGCGCGACGGAATCCGGCGCATGTACGGACCGGAGGCCGAGGACTGCTTCTACTACGTCACCCTCTACAACGAGAACTATGTGCAGCCGCCCATGCCGGAAGGCGTGGAGGACGGCATCGTGCGCGGCATGTACCTGCTCAAGGAGGGTTCCGGCGGCCACACGCACCGCGCGCAGATCCTGGCGAGCGGGCCGCTGGTGTTGCAGGCACTCGAAGCCCAGAAGATCTTGGCGGAGCAGTACGACGTCGATGCCGATGTGTGGAGCGTTCCCGGTTGGAAGCAACTGCGGGACGACGCGATCGAATGCGACCGTTGGAATCGGTTGCACCCCGCTGACCCGCCCCGCACGCCCTACGTCACCGACCTTCTCGCAGAGTCGGCGGGCCCGGTCGTGGCGGTCTCCGACTGGGTGCGCGCCGTTCCGGACAGCATCGCCCGCTTCGTGCCCCAGCCGTACGTGGTGCTCGGGACCGACGGCTACGGCTTCTCCGACGTCCGGGACGCGCTCCGGCGCCACTTCGAGGTCGACGCCGCGCACGTGGTCGTCGGAGTGCTCGACGGACTCGCTCAGACGGGAGACATGAAGGCCGAGACGGTCGCCGAGGCCATCGAGCGGTACGAGATCGACGCCGACGCGCCGGACCCGCGGACCGCCTGAGTCCCGCTATCGATCGACGTCCCTGGGCCGGCGGCGCGACACCGCCGGTTGCGGGTCTACCGGTTCACGTTGTGATCCGGGTCCCAGTCTTCCTCTTCGTCTTCGAGCTCGTCGTCGAAGTCGTCTTCGGAATCCTCGTCGCTGTCCGCTTTGTCGCTCAGATCCGCGAGGGTGCCGGAGCCTTCTTTGAAGAGCCCGTCGTCGAACCCCTGCTTGAGCTGACGCGCTTCACGAAAGCGGCGTGCTCGTCCTTTTCTGGGCACGTCGTCACCTGCCTCGAAGTCGTGACGCCCATTATGCCGTTTCTCACGCGCCGGGGTCGCGCCGGGCGCGAAAGGGCAGGTGACCCCAGCGATCGAGGTGGACCACATTGCCGACGAAGGGCGTCGGCGCGCCGTTCACGGCTCGGTTCGCGGTCCCGCGCGGCCACCCGAGCGCGACCACCGAGACCGGCGTGACGTTCCTCGGCAAGCCGAGGGTCCGGCGCGCCTCCCACACCGACCACAACGGCAACGTGGTGGCCGAGGCGCCGAGGCCACGGGCGGCCGCGCCGAGCAGGAGGTTCTGCACCGCCGGGAAGGCCATCCCGTAGAAGGCGGCCGCCCCGATTGCGGGGAACAAGGGGCGCCGGCCGGGCAGGCATGCGACCACCAGCACCGGTACGTCCTCGAAGTGGTCGGATTGCCATTGCCGGTCCTCGAGCAGGGCGTCGTCGCTCCAGCGGCTCCGCAGGATGCGCTTGTAGACGGACCAGCCCT
>JAUZEI010000126.1 GCA_030839105.1 Actinomycetota bacterium | reverse complement strand
TCGCCGACGAGCGCGTATCCGGTACTCGCGGTCTCGAGCACGGCCGGGCCGACCGTCGCCCGCACGCGGGACACCGATGTACGCAGCGCACCGGGAGAGATCTCCAGCACATCGGCGAGCCACTCCGAACGCAAACGGCGAGGCGAATGCAACGCCAGGATCGCGAGCAGACGGCGCTGGCTCGCGCTCGGGAGATCGATGAGCGATCCATCGCTCGCGACCGCCTGCACTCCGCCCAAGATGCGCACGCTCGCGATGGGGAGCGGCGGCGCGTCGGTCACGGGCGCATTGTCGCACTCGCGGCCCCGGCCGGCTCGCGCCGCTCGGCACCCGAGAGTTTCGACCTCGCCGTCGGAGCACTGCCGCGAGAGCGCGTAGAAATCCGCCGTTGCCCCGGGGCGCCGGGTGGGCCTGGTGTCTCTTAGGATTCCAGCACTATGAGATCCCGAGGACCTGCCGAGGAGGATTGATGAGCGCTGATGATCAGGCCCTGGTCGCACCGAATGCCGACCTCACGCTTACCGCTCCCGAGCCGGTGGCCGCCGTCGCGCCGCCCAAGGCGGCCGGCATGGTCCAGATCGACGCCTCGGCATTGCCCGCTCTCGACGAGAAGGTCGCTGCCTACGTCGAAAGCATCGTTTCCCTCGACGTCCACAGCCCGGCGTTCTCGCAGAAGGCGGCCGACGTCCGCCAGATGGGAGACGCCGACATCAAGGCCTCGGCCGACTCGTCGAACCGGTTGCTCGCCTCTCCCGTCCGGGCCATGCAGCACGGTCCGCTGACCGAGGGCGGCAAGGTGGCGTCGTCCCTCATGGACCTCCGCCGCACGATCGAGGACCTCGACCCGAAGCACGCCACGGGCGGCCACAAGCTGCTGGGCCTGATCCCGTTCGGCGACAAGCTGCGTGACTATTTCCGTCGCTACGAGTCGGCGCAGTCGCATCTCGACGCGATCGTGAAGGCGCTCTACGACGGTCAGGACGAGCTGCGCAAGGACAATGCCGGGCTCGAGCAGGAGAAGCTGCACCTCTGGGACACGATGCAGCGGCTGACCCAATACGCGTACGTCGCCGAGCATCTCGACGCGGCACTCGTCGCCAAGATCGCGGAGATCGAAGCGACCGATCCCGACAAGGCCAAGACGTTGCGGGAAGACGTCTTGTTCTACGCCCGCCAGAAACATCAGGACTTACTGACGCAGCTCGCGGTCTCGATCCAGGGCTACCTCGCGATCGACCTCGTGAAACGGAACAACATCGAGCTCATCAAAGGTGTCGATCGCGCCACGACGACGACGATCTCGGCACTCCGCACCGCGGTCATCGTCGCCCAGGCCCTCTCGAACCAAAAGCTCGTGCTCGACCAGATCGACGCGCTGAACTCGACGACCTCTTCGCTGATCGAGTCGACTTCGCAGCTACTCGCGACCCAGAGCGTCGAGATCAACAAACAGGCGGCATCCTCCACGGTGAGTCTCGACTCGCTGAAGACCGCGTTCCAGAACGTCTACCAATCGATGGACGCGATCGACGCGTTCAAGGTGCAGGCCCTCGACTCGATGGCGCAGACGGTGACGGCCTTGAAGACGGAGATCGACGGCGCCCAGACCTACCTGAGTCGCGTGCGAGCGGCCGACGCGCGCAGTGCGGACACCAGCGCTCCCGGGCCGCTCGACCTCGACTCCAAGATCTGAGCCCTCCCTTATCGTGGGCTCTCGCCGGGTGTTGACTTCGCTGGCCGTCGGGACTGCCGCCGCGGCCGGTGGCGTGGTCACGGCGGCGGCGGTCGGGCTACCCGCGTTGGCCGTCGGCGCGGTTGCAGTGCCGGCGTACGCGCTCGGCCACGCCGTCGGCTGGCTACTGAGCCGTGCATCGGCAAGCGCTCCGGCGACGCCCGTCGACGTCGATGACGACGCCGAGATCCTCACCGGGCTCGCCGAGTTCCAGGCGGGGATCAAGGGTCGGGTTCCGGCCGCGGTCGACGCGCGCGTCGAGCGCATCGCGAGCCGCGTCCGCGACTGCATCCCGCGCCTCGCACAGCTCGGCCCGATGAATGTGCAGGCTCACGCGGTGCTCCGCACGGCCACCAGCTATCTCCCCGAGGCGGTCGCTGCGTACCTACGCCTGCCGCGCGCGTTTGCCGACAATCGTCCGGTGCAGAACGGCAAGACGTCCTTGGTCGTGTTGTGCGATCAGCTGGATCTCCTGGCGTCGAAGATGGACGAGGTGTTCGACGCCGTCTGCCGGGCGGACGCCGACGCGCTGGTCGCGCATGGCCGTTTCCTGGCCGAGAAGTTCGGGTCCAACAGCCTGTCGGTCGCACCCCGGGTCATGCCGTGACCACGGTGGAGCACCTGCAAGCCGCGACGGACCACGCGGTCGAGATCGTTGCCGCCGGTGCGCCGCAGCTTTCGGCCGCCGCGTCGACCGAGGTGTCCCAGCTGGCTGCGGCGATCGCGAACGACGTGCGGGGCGCGCGCGCCGAGTGGCAGAAGGCGTTTCCCGCGTGCTCGATCACGTTCGAGCGCGCCGCCCGGGACGGGCTCGAGTACCTGTCGAGTCCGACGCCGACGCTCGTTCGCCTGGCCGACTCGAAGAACGGATCGGCGGTCCCGTACGCGCACGCCCTCGCCGATGTCGCGAGCGCCGCCTGCTCGTTGGGCGAACCGAATCTCGACGTCATCGGGCGCGCGGCAATGGCGGCCGCGACCCAGCTGCACGGGGCCGGAGTGGCCGGCTCGACGCGCGCGGCCGATCAGCACATCGATGCCGTGCTGAGTGAGCAACCCGCGTCGACTACGGCTCTTCGCACTCCGGCACCCGCCGGGGCCGGTCAGCCGACCATCGCCGCGGCCGCCGAATCGCCCCCGGCGAAGTCGCTCCCCGACCTGCTCGCCGACCTCGATGCCCTCGTCGGGCTCGAGCGCGTCAAGGCCCAGGTCCGCCGGCAGACGAACATGCTGCGCGCCAACCGCCTGCGTGTGGCCAAGGGTCTGCGCACGCTCGACGTCGCGCAACACCTGGTCTTCGTCGGCAACCCGGGAACCGGAAAGACGACCGTCGCCCGCTTGCTCGTGCAGATCTATCGCGCGCTCGGGATCTTGGCAAAGGGCCAGCTCGTCGAGACCGACCGGGCGGGTCTGGTCGCCGGCTACGAAGGCCAGACCGCGATCAAGACGACGACCGTGACCACTTCTGCGCTCGGCGGTGGGTTGTTCATCGACGAGGCGTACGCATTGTTGCGAGACGACGACGACGCGTTCGGGCACGAAGCGATCGACACGCTGGTCAAGCTCATGGAAGACCACCGGGACGATCTCGTCGTGATCGTCGCCGGCTACCCGGACGAGATGCACGAGTTCGTGGCTGCCAATCCGGGATTGAAGAGCCGGTTCGCGCTCACGATCGTCTTCGACGACTACTCCGACGACGAGCTCGTCACGATCTTCACCCGCCTCGCCGCCGAGAGCGACTACACCGCGCCGCCCGAAGTCGTGGAGCGCTTCCGGACTCGGCTCGCGGCGGAGGTGCGCGGCCCGGGCTTCGGCAACGGTCGCTTCGTGCGCAACGTGTTCGAGGCGGCCGCCGTGAGCCAGTCGTGTCGCATCGCCGACATCGTCGATCCGTCCGAAGAGGAGCTGCGCCGGCTCGAGCCCGTCGACCTCGATGGCGGGCTCGAATGATCGTCTCTCCGGCACCGCCGTCTCCGGTCGCAAGCCCGTCCTCCTCCGGTCCGGCGGCCGGTTCGACGCCGGCGGCGCGCGCCATCGCCGGATTCCGGAAGATGCTGGCCGGCACGCCGGGACGACTCAGGATCGCGGCGGCGGTTTCGGTCGCGGCGTGCCTGCTGTTCGGGCTCGTCGCGTTCGCCGCGGTGCGGAATCGTTCCAACGCGATCGCAGACGCACGCAACCACGCGGCCCAGCTCGTCCGCATCCAGGACATCCGCTCGAACGCGACCCAGGCCGACGCGGCCGCGACGAACGCCTTCTTGGTCGGTGGACTGGAGCCGGCGGACGAACGCAAGTCGTACGACGACGGGATCGCGGGCGCGACGGCCGACATCGCCGCGGCATCCGCCGGGTCGGCGGCCGATAGTGCTGTCCTGGCCAAGACGAACCAGGTGCTCGCGAAATACGCCGGACTGATGGAAGCCGCGCGGGCGAACAATCGCCAGGGCTTTCCGATCGGGGCCG
Organism: Actinomycetota bacterium; assembly: GCA_030839105.1. GTDB lineage: Bacteria > Actinomycetota > Acidimicrobiia > IMCC26256 > PALSA-610 > PALSA-610. The sequence goes on along the minus strand of JAUZEI010000126.1, from coordinate 3,007 downwards.
CGTACCTGCGGCAGGCGTCGAACCTTCTGCGCTCCGATGCGCTGCCGCCACTGGCGCAGGAGGTCAGCGTCGAACAGGTGCGGATCACCAAGGCCTACGGCAACGCGGCTCGGGCCGAGAACGCCCTCGTCGCGATCCTTGTACTCGCGGTCGTGGTTCTCCTGTTCGTGCAGGTGTGGCTCTCCTTCCGGACCCGCCGCCTGCTCAGTCCGAATCTCGTTGCCGCCACCGCCATCGTCATTGTGGGCGGCGTGATCGGGATCGGGATCATGACCCTCGCCGAACACTCGGCCACGGTTGTTCGATCGGGCTCGCTCGCCAACACCATCGCGCTCGCAACCGCCCGCACCGACGCGTTCGACGCCAAGAGTGCGGAGAGCCTGACGCTGATCAATCGCGGGAGCGGCGAGCCCTTCGAAGCGCAATACCAGGGCCTGATCGGCGACGCGAACACGGGGCTGTCCGGTATCGCCGACCGCGCCCCGGCCCGTTCGTCGATTACGGCCCTCCGGACCTACGAGACGGCCCATCGGTTGATCCGAACGCGCGACGACGCCGGAGACTGGGACGGAGCGGTTCGACTTGCAACCACCGCCGACCCACGCGGCACGAAGACGACCTTCACGGCCTTCGATTCGGTGTCGCGCGTCTCGCTGAGCGATCAGGCGTCGCATGTGTCGGACGGTCTGAAGTCGGCGCGCCGAGCCCTCGGCGTCACGGCGGTGTTGTTGCTCGTCGCCGGCCTCGCGGCGGCGATCCTCTCCTGGCGCGCAGTCGCGGCCCGGCTGCGGGAATACCGGTGAACGCCCGACGCCGCGTCATCGCCATCGCGTTGGCCGCCGCGCTGTCCGGGTCAGTGGCGGCGTGTTCGAGCGCGAGCACTCCGGCACCGAGTGCCGCACCGGACGTCGGGGCGACGACGACGCCGACCACCAAGCCCGCGGCGACGTGCAGCAACGCGACGGCTTCGTTCGCGCCCGCACCGAACGAGTTGCAGGTCCCCATCGCGCCCGGGTCCTTCATGGACAAGATCCGCGCCCGGGGACGCCTCATCGCCGGAGTCTCGGCCGACACACTGCTGTTCGGATACCGCAATCCCTTCTCGGGCCAGTTGGAGGGCTTCGACATCGACATCGTGCGTGCCGTTGCGAAGGAGATCTTCGGCGACCCGAACAAGGTTTCGTTCAAGGTCGTCACGTACGCGCAGCGCATCCCGGCGCTCAACAGCGGCGCCGTCGACATCGTCGCCGATGTCATGACGATCAACTGTGTGCGTTGGACGCAGATCGACTTCACCTCGGAGTACTTCCGCGCGGGCCAGAAAGTGCTCGTCCGGTCCGACTCGAAGGCCGCCGGCATCCAGGACCTGAACGGCAAGAAGATGTGTGTGGCGAAGGGGTCGACCAACTTCGACAACCTGAAGAACTTCCCGAAGGTGATCGCGGTGCCGGTCGACGACATCTCCGATTGCATGGTCCTGTTCCAACAGGGCGCGGTCGACTCGGTTACGGGTGACGACACGGTCCTCGCCGGGTTTCTCGTCCAGGACCCGTACGCGAAGGTCGTCGGCACTGCGCTCACGGCCGAGCCGTACGGCCTGGGAATCGCCAAACCGCACCCGGAGTTCGTCCAGTACGTGAACGCGATCCTGGAGCGGATGCGCGCCGACGGCACGTGGGCGCAGATGTACCGCACGTGGCTCCATCCGACCGGTGCGGTTCGCCCCCCGCCGGTGGCGGTGTACGGGCGCCGGCCGTGAACGCGACACTTGCAGCCGCGCCGTCCGCGCCGGGTGGTCTGACCCGCCCTCCGACGATCGACGGGTTCCGCCGCTACCTCGAACAACTGGCCGCGTGGCGCGCGACGCTCGACCACGCCCTGGACGCGCTCGACAAGCGCGCGCAGAGCTCGCGTACTCCCGACGTGTACTCGAACGACGTGAGCCTCGCGATGGCCTTGCGCGCCTCGATCGATGCGCGCTGCGACGACCTTGTGCACCTCTGGGATGGCGGCCGGGTCGGCGCCACCGAACTCGCGCGCGCCGCCGAGTTGACGTGGGGTCGGCTGCCCGACGCCCTCGGGAATCCGTCGGCGTTCTCGCTGACGGAGGCGTGCACGCTCGTGTCCGCGTTGTACGACCGGATCGCGTCGCATCTCTCCGGGGACGCCATCGCGGGGAGCGGTGCGACCGACGAGATCGTCGCGCTCCGCGAAACCCTCGACCGCGCGTCGCGGTCGGCGCGGGCGTTGCATCGCCGCGAAGACGATGTCGCGGCGCTCGCGCTCCGCCTGGAAACATTGGTCAACGGTGCGGCGCAGGCCGAGATCGCCGCAGGAGTTCCCGAGCTCGCGAACGAGGCGTTCGCGCTGGAGGCGTCACTCATCAAGGAGATCGGCCTCCGTGCGACGGTCATCTTCGACGCGGCGGCCGCGGCCTCGACGCGAGCCCGGCTGATTACCGACGAGGCATCCGTGCGTGCCACCGCCGCCGAAGCGCGGGTCAAGATCGCGGCCGTGCCGTCGCTTGCGATCCCGAGTGTCGAAACGGTCGGTGCTCCGCCCGGCGTGCCGACGGCCGAGGTCGACACCGGGCCCGGGTCGTGGACCGCGGCGCGCACGCAACTCGACGCCTACCTTGCCCAGCTCGCCCGCATCGACGCCGCTCTGCAGGAGGCGGCCGCGCGCTACGGCGCCGGGTTGGCGCGGCGCGCCGACCTGCGCGGTCTGCTCGGCGCGTACCGTGACCGCGCGCAACGTTCCGGGCTCGGCGAAGACGACGTCCTCGCCGCGCAGTACGAGTCGGCTCGAGATGTTCTGTACAGCGCTCCGTGCGACGTCGAAGAGGCTGAACATCTCGTCTCCGTGTATCAACAATCGGTACTCGCCGCGACGTCACCTCGCGAGAAGGAGAGTCGGTGAGCGCTTGCACGCAACCCGGTTGCGGGGGATTCATCGAAGACGGCTACTGCAACGTCTGTGGCATGCCGCCGGAAGCATCCGCCCCGAC
>JAUZEI010000542.1 GCA_030839105.1 Actinomycetota bacterium | reverse complement strand
CGAGGTGCATCGCCTCCAGGAGCGAAAGGCCGAGCGACGTCCAGCGCGTCGTGTGGACGTACGCTCGCCGCTCGGCCAGAACGTCGAACAGCTCGGACTGCGGAAGATCTGCGCGCCCCCCGAGCTTGCCGGCGTCGATCCCGAAGAGATCGACCGGAGCCACGGCCTCGAAACGCGCGAGGAGGTCGGCACCGACGACGCGGCCCCGGCGCGCCGGTTCATTGATCACGACGGCCAGCCGCGACTTGGCTCCGGTGTAGCGGAGCCCGGGATCGATGATGCCGTGTTCGATCACGCGGGTCGGTGCCCGGCCGGAATCCCAATACAGGTTGTTGCAGTGCGTCACGTGTACGACAGGAATGTCGGCACGATCGGCGGCATGGTGCACGTTGGAGCCGGCCGGGCCGGGAGGAGTGTTGTGCTCGAGGTAGATCGCGGGAACGTCGCGTCCGGGCACGCGTCCGCCCAACCACCGTTGCGCCAGACCGTTGAGCTCGTGCGGACGTTGCAGTACGACGACGTCGACCTCGGCGTCGTGTGCCGAGGCTTCGTCGATCTCGCGCGCCGAGGCCGGCCAGTCGAATGTCTCGGCGCGTCCGCGGCCGTCGGGCCCGCGGTCGGGAGTGGTCGGCACGAGATAGTCGTGCGCGCCCTGCACGAAGGCGGTCGTGTAGGAGCCGTGGACATGCCACAGGAGAATTCTCATGCCGCCGCCCCCGATCCGGTAGGCAACGCAGCCGCCAACCGCACGACCCCGTCGACGACCGGGCTCAGGCGAACCGCGCTCACGCAGATCGGCTCCGGCCGAGGACACGCGCGCGCCCGACACCCCGCGCATTCGATCCCCTGATTGCCGAATAGGAGGTACGGCACTCCCCAGGGTCGCCAGCGCGCGGCGGGAACGGTGGGCGGAAAGATGGAGACGACCGGAGTTCCGACCGCCGCCGCCATATGTGCGGGTCCGGTGTTGCCGACGACGACGACCTTCGCCCCGGCCAGGCAATCGAGCAACTGCGGGAACTCGAATGCTCCGCCCCAGTCCTCGGCGCGGGCGTGGGCGCGCGCGACGCGCGCAGTGAGCGCGCGCTCGTCCGGACCACCGGTGACGATCGTGCGCATACCCTCGGCGCCCAGCCGGCCGACGAGGTCGAACCAACGGGACGGGGTCCAGGTGCGTGCCGGCACCGACGCGCCGGGATGCACGACGACGTACTCCTCACCGGCCAGCTCGGGAAGCCGTGCGCCCGAGTGATCGAGGTGCAGCGCGCCCGGATCGTCGCTCGAGAGGCGATATCCGAAGGCTTCGACGAGCTCCAGCGCGCGCGTGACCTCGTGCCGATCGTCGTCGTGGCGGAGCGCCACGTCGAGGAGGGAACCCGGATAGTCGACCGAGATGCCGCCGATACGGCGAACTCCGGCGAGCCGCATCAAGACCGCGGTCGGCAGCGGGCTCTGGTGCGATGATGTCAGCAGGATCGCTTCGTCCGCATCGATCGTCCGCACCAATGCGACGAGCTGCTCGAGGACGGCCGCGCCGGAAGGTCCCGGATTCGCATCGACCCAGGGCAGTCGGGCGACGACGACATCCGACACGCCGGGCAGCCGTCGGGCTGCCGGCTCGCCGGCCGGGCTGCACAACATCGTCACGGCGACACCTGCGGCCGCGACCGCGCGCACGGCCGGGCCCGAGAGCACCACATCGCCGAGGCCATCGGCACGCACGACGAGGACGCGCCTGGTCATCGGGCGCCCATCGCCAGGACATAGTCGACTGCGGTCTCCAGGTCGTCGGCGACGAGTGTCGCGTCCTCGATGTCTTCCCCCCGCGTCGCCGCGTTGGGAACCAGGATCGAACCGGCACCGGCCGACCGGGCCGCGCCAACGTCCGCCGCGCAGTCGCCGATGACGATGCACCGGGCGGGATCGACGCCCGCGATGGCCGCGGCCGCGAGCACGAGACCGGCCGCGGGTTTGCGGCATTCGCAGCCGTCGTCGTCGCCGTGCGGGCAGTAGAGCATCGCGTCGAACGGACCGAGGAGCTCGGCGACGCGTCGGTTGACGCGCTCGACGTCCTCCCGCGTGAGCAGGCCGCGGGCGACGCCACTCTGGTTCGACGCCACGAGCACCGGTAATCCCCGGCGGCGCAGCCGGGCCAACGCCGACGCGGCACCGGCCGCGGGTCGCACGAGTCCCGGGTCGCCGTTGTACGGGACGTCGTCGACGATCGTCCCGTCGCGATCGACCACGACCGCTTCGATCGTGGGTTCCGGATGCCGCCGGCGCGCGTGCCGGTGCGCGATGCAAGCGCGCAATCGGATCGCGCTCGCGACCGGAGGAATGATTGCGCTCGTCACGACCATGCGCGCGATCTCGTCGGCCGACCCCGGTCCGGGCCGGATGCGCGCCCGCGCGAATTCACCGGTGCATGCCAACCATGCCCCGCCCAGGACAGCCGCGGCGCGGCGTCGGTCTGCCGTCCACGCGCCCACCGCCGCCGCGCCGAGGACGGTGGTGACGAGGTGACGGCGCGCGCGGCCTCTGGGCGCGCCGGAGCGTTGGCGCCAGTTGCGCCCGTGCAACTTCGTCATCAAGACGTCGTCGGCGTTGCCCCGTTGCTTCGTCACCGAGATCCACCACGGACCGGGCCCGACCGGGTGCAACGACCGCCGTGTTCCCACCCGGAGCTGCCAGCCCGCGTCGCGCACGCGCAGGGCCAGATCGCTGTCTTCGCGGTATGCGCGCGGAAACCGCTCGTCGAAACCGCCGGTTGCGACGAGCGCCGCGCGCCGGTACGCCATGTCGGCGGTGATCCAACATGCCGTCTCGAGGGACGCGACATTGCGCTCCCAGTCGGTGGGGCGCCGATGCATCGGGAGGGGCACGTCGACGCGTCCCTGTACTCCGCCGACATTTCGAGCGGCCGTGAGCAGGTCGTGCTCGGCGCGTGCACCCCACCCCGGCGGCAACTGCACGTCGTCGTCGAGGAAGAGCACCCACGGTGCGTTCGTCGCACGTATACCTTCGTTGCGCGCGCCCGCAGGTCCGCGTCCGGCGCTTCGCGCGATCCGGACTCGCGTGTCTCCGGTCGAAGGCGCGAGGGGTACGCCATCTCTGCGATCATCGACGACCACGATCCGGCCGAGCTCGGTGGCGGTCTCCCGACGCAGCGCGCCGAGGAGTCGTGGCAGTGAGGCGCGACCGACGGTCGGAATGACGACGTCGTACAGGGGATTCATCGGGTCCGCCGGCGGATCAGGAACGGCCCGATGGCGAGGGCGTCGATCGGCGCGGAGCCGAAGCACTCGAGCGCGTCCCGCGGGTCGTCGACCATCGGCCGTCCGGCCGTGTTGAGCGATGTGTTCACGACAACGGGCAGCGCGGTCTGCCGTTCGAACTCGGACAGCATGCGGTGCACCAACGGTTCGTCGGCCCGGTCGACGGTTTGCGCCCGCGACGTGCCGTCGACGTGCACAACCGCGGGGATCCGGTCACGCCACTCGTCGCGTACCCGGTGCGTGAACAGCATGTAAGGACTCGGAATGGGGCCGCCCTCGAAGACGTCTTTGGCGCGCTCCAGCGTGACCATCGGTGCGACGGGACGGAACTGCTCACGACCTTTGACCAGGTTGAGCCGCTCGAGGTTCTCGGCGCGGCCCGGATGTGCAAGCAGACTCCGGTGCCCGAGCGCGCGGGGGCCGAATTCGCTGCGCCCCTGGAACCACGCGACGATCCCGTCTGCCGCGAGCACGGCGGCCGCCGCATCCGCGATGTTCGTAGGCCGTTCGAACACGATCGCGGCGTCGCGCAGTGTCGCTTCGATCTGCGCGTCGGACCACTCCCGGCCCAGGGCGGCCGTCTCCATCGGCTGCACGTTGTCGCCCAGCGCCGTGGCCTTCAGTAGAGCCGCACCGAGGGCTGTACCCGAGTCACCCGCCGCGGGTTGCACCCACACGTCCTCGAACGGCCCGGCGTCGAAGACCCACGAGTTCGCGACGCAGTTCAGCGCCACACCGCCGGCCATCGAGAGCGCGGGCTCGCCGGTGCGGTCGTGCAACCACGTCGCCAGGTCGAGCTCGACCTCCTCGAGCCTGCGTTGCACCGAGGCCGCCAGGTCGGCATGGGCCGGGTCGAGCGTTCCGTCTCCCGTGCCGGCCGGTGCGAAGGTCGACCAGTCGATGGGATCGGTAACGAAGCCGCCGTTCCCGTCGAGACGGACGAGTCGACGAAACGCTTCGAGATGCCGAGGCTCGCCGTACGACGCGAGCGCCATGATCTTGTACTCGTCGGTGCCGGCCCGATATCCGAGGTGACGGCTCAGCCCTTCGTACATGAACCCGAGCGAGCTCGGAAGCGCGACTCGCGCCAACACGTCGAAGCCACCGTCGTGACTGTGACCCGCGAGGTACGAACTGCGCTCGCCCCGACCGTCGAGCACCATGACGGCACTCGAGCGGTGCGGGCCGGCGAGAAAGGCGGACGCGGCGTGCGCGAGATGGTGGGCGACGAATCCGACGCGGGTGCGATCGATGCCCGGCAGTCCAGCCTCGAGGAAGAGCGGCGCCCGCTCGGCGAAGAGTGTGCGCAGGCCCTCCCACTTCAGGTCGGTGATGTCGGGGCCCGCGCGTTGCGCAAGGCCGGGCTCATACGCATAGACGACCGCGTCGAGGTCCGACGGTCCGATCGCGCCGGCATCGAGACACCACTGCGCACTCTGCAGAGGCAATTCCCATGTCGAGAACGGCACGGCGTCCTTGCCATGCTTGCGCCGGCTGAAGCGCTCCTCTTCGGCGGCGGCAACGATCGAGCCGTCAACGACGAGCGCCGCAGAGGAATCGTGAAAGGCGGCATTGATGCCGAGTACGGCCGACATTCGCACTCCATGCCAGGTGCTCCGGAACCC
>JAUZEI010000124.1 GCA_030839105.1 Actinomycetota bacterium | reverse complement strand
TTCCTCAACAAGAGCCTCGAGATCGTCTTCCGCGACGAACGCGGTGACGAGCCGACCGAGCAGACGTTCAAGTACGACGGCGGCATCGTCGACTTCGTCGCGCACCTGAACGCCTCGAAGGAGCCCTTGTTCGCAACGGTCATCGACATCAGCGACACGTACGACAGCGGTGAGGTCGAGATCGCACTGCAGTGGAACACGGGGTTCTACGAAGGACTCCACTCGTTTGCGAACAACATCGCGACCACCGAAGGCGGGATGCACGAAGAGGGCTTCAAGAAGTCCCTCACCAACGTGGTGAACCGCTACGCGCGGACCAAGGGAATCCTCAAGGAGAAGGACGAGAACCTTCTGGGTGAGGACATCCGCGAAGGCCTCACGGCCATCGTCTCGGTGAAGCTGCGCAACCCGCAGTTCGAGGGGCAGACGAAGACCAAGCTCGGCAACACCGAGATCCGGTCGTTCGTCGAGCGCGCCACCAACGAGAAGCTCGCCGACTGGCTCGAAGAGCATCCCATCGAGGCGAAGACCATCGTCACCAAGTCGACGCAGGCCGCCCACGCCCGTATGGCGGCCCGCCAGGCCCGCGACCTCACGCGGCGCAAGTCGTTGCTCGAGTCGGCGCTCATGCCCGGCAAGCTCGCCGACTGTTCGACTCGCAACGCAGAAGAAGCCGAGCTGTTCATCGTCGAGGGTGACAGCGCCGGCGGTAGCGCGAAGAAGGCGCGCGACCCGCGTTTCCAGGCCATCCTCCCGATCCGGGGCAAGATCCTGAACGTCGAGCGCTCCCGCATCGACAAGATGTTCCGCAACGAAGAGATCCAGGCACTCATCTCGGCGTCGGGAACGGGCATCAGCGAAGAGTTCGACATCTCGAAGCTCCGTTACCACAAGATCATCTTGATGAGCGACGCCGATGTCGACGGCTCGCACATCCGCACGCTGTTATTGACCTTCTTCTACCGACAGTTGCCCGAGATCGTGAAGGGCGGGTTCGTCTACATCGCGCAACCGCCGTTGTACGGCGCGAAGCTCGGCAAGGACGAGCGTGCGTACCTGAAGGACGAGGCGGCGCTGGCCGCGTTCGAAGCGGAGCACAGCGGCCGCAAGATCGAAGTGAGTCGGTTCAAGGGCCTGGGCGAGATGGACTGGCAGGAGCTGGGCGAGACGACGATGAACCCGGCGACGCGCACCCTGTTGCAGGTCACGGTCGACGAGGCGGCGATCGCGGACGAGATCTTCTCGACCCTCATGGGCGACGACGTCGACGCGCGCCGCGGCTTCATCCAGGCCAACGCCAAAGACGTGCGCTTCCTCGACATCTGATCGCGAGAGAATTGTTGATCCGGAAGAAGGAAAGCGATGCCTGACGAACCGCAGACGCTCGGCAACGTCGAGCCGATCGAGATCCAAGAGGAGATGGAACGCTCCTTCTTGGACTACGCGATGTCGGTCATCACTGCGCGCGCGCTCCCCGACGCCCGCGACGGGCTGAAGCCGGTGCAGCGGCGCATCCTCTACGGCATGTACGCCGAGGGGATGCGCCCCGACCGTCCGCATCGCAAGTGCGCGAACGCGGTCGGCGAAGTGATGGGCAAGTACCACCCGCACGGGGACCAGTCGATCTACGACGCGCTGGCGCGCATGGCGCAGGATTTCTCGCTGCGCTACCCGCTCATCGACGGGCACGGAAACTTCGGTTCGCCGAACGACCGGCCCGCCGCGGCGCGCTACACCGAGGCCCGGTTGTCGCCCCTCGCGATGGAGTTGCTCGGCGAGATCGACGAGGACACCGTCGACTTCGGTGACACCTACGACGGCCGTAACCGTGAGCCCCTCGTCGTCCCGGCGCGCTTCCCGAACCTGTTGGTCAACGGCGGAGGCGGTATCGCGGTGGGAATGGCCACCAACATCCCGCCGCACAACCTCACCGAGGTCATCAACGCGACCTTGCATCTGATCGACAATCCGGACGCGAGCGTCGAAGACCTCATGCGGTTCGTCACCGGGCCCGACTTCCCCACCGGGGCGATGATCCTCGGTCGCGCCGGCATCGCGGAGTGCTACCGCACGGGCCGGGGTTCGATCCGCATGCGCGCCACCGCCGAGATCGAAGAGGGTCCCAACGGCGCGCAGCGGATCCTCGTCTCGCAGCTGCCGTTCCAGACGTCGGTCGAATCGATCGGCGCCAAGGTCGGCGAGCTCGTGAACGACCGTCGCATCGAGGGCATCCGCGCCGTCACCGACCTCTCGGCGGGCGACACGGTCGGGCTCGTGATCGACCTGAAGCGGGACGCCAACGCGCAGGTCGTGCTGAATCAGCTCTACAAACACACGCCGATGCAGACGAACTTCGCCGCGAACATGGTGTCGCTCGTCGACGGCGTGCCCCGTCTGTTGAACCTCCGCCAGGCGCTCGAGGTCTACGTCGGACACCAGGTCGAAGTCATCACCCGGCGCAGCCAGTACCGGCTGAACAAGGCGCGCGACCGTGCGCACATCCTCGAGGGTCTGCTCAAGGCGCTCGACATGATCGACGCGATCATCACGCTGATCCGGGGATCGGAGTCGGCCGACGCCGCGCGTACCGCGCTGCAGCTCGTGCCCTACGAGTTCAGCGAGATACAGGCCACCCACATCCTCGACATGGCACTGCGGCGCCTGGCCGCGTTGGAGCGCCAGAAGCTCCGCGACGAGTTCGAGGAGCTCGCGCAGACGATCGCCGCGCTCGAGGCGATCCTGGCGGACGAAGTGAAGCTGCGCGCGGTGATCAAGGAAGAGCTCACCGCGATCCGCGACAAGTACGGCGACGGGCGCCGCACGCTGATCACCACCGATCCCGGTGACCTCGCCGATCTCGATCTCATCGAGGACGAAGAGCTCGTGCTCACGCTGTCGCACCGCGGCTACGTCAAGACCGTCCCGGCCGACCAGTTCCGCACCCAGGCACGCGGCGGCAAGGGGGTGCGCGGCGGCAACCTCCGGGAAGAGGACTGGGTCGAGCACCTGCTCAGCACTACTGCGCACTCGTACCTGTTGTTCTTCTCGAACCGAGGGCGCGTCTATCGCCTGCGGGCGCACGAGATCCCGATGAAGGACCGCACCGCCCGGGGGACAGCGCTCGTGAACCTGGTCGCGCTGCAGGGGGACGAGCACATCGAGGCCGTCATCGATACCCGCACCTACGAAGACGGCGTCTACCTGTTCTTCGCCACCCGCAACGGCATCGTCAAGAAGACGCGCATGTCGGAGTACGACTCGTCGCTGCGCAGCGGTTTGATCGCGATCAACCTGAACGAGGGCGACGAACTGGTGCGCGTCATCCAGACAACGGGAACCGACGACGTGTTCATGGTGTCGAGAAACGGCATGACGATTCGCTTCTCCGAGCAGGACGTGAGGGCGATGGGCCGGGCGACGGCGGGCGTGCGCGGGATGAAGCTGCGGTCGAGCAACGACGGCGTGGTGAGTGCCGACCTGGCCCGGGACGACGCGGTGCTGCTGTTCGTGTCCTCGAGCGGCCATGGAAAGCGCACCCCCGTCGCGGCCTTCAATCGCCAGGGTCGCGGCGGACAGGGAGTACGCGGAATGCGCGTCACCGAAGCGCGCGGAGAGGTGATCGCCGCCTTCACCGTCGACTCGGGAACCGAGATCCTCGTGTTCTCGTCGGCGGGCAACATCGTGCGCATGGGCGTCGACGAGATCTCCGAGCAGGGACGGGACGCCACCGGGGTTCGCGTAGCCAGGCTCGATGAGGGCGATACGGTTGTCGCCGTGGCCAAGGTGCTCGAAGCCGAGTCCGACGAGTCCTTGATCGACGGCACCGCTGCGATCGACGCGTCGAGCGACGGAGCCGGCGGTCTCGAAGCTATGCCGAACGCGGAGACGGTGGTGCTCGACGAACCCGGCTCGGTCGCCGAGGGCGAAGAGGACTGACCCGTGGCTCGCGCCAAGGCTGTGCTCGAGAGCGTGTCCGCGAATGCGGATCTGGGCGTGATCCAGAAGAAGCCGAAGCCGCCCAAGACCAAGAAGCGGCGCGTCGCTTCGCCGAAGCAGGTCTTCGAGCGCCGCTATGTGCAGACCGTTCGCTCCGTCGATCTGTGGTCGGTGCTCAAGGTCGCGATCTGCTTCTACCTCTGCGCTCTCATCGTGATGCTCGTTGCGGGTGTGATGCTCTGGTGGATCGCCTCGGCAGCCGGCGTGGTCTCGAGTGTCGAAAGCTTCGTGGGTGAGCTCGTCAACAACAAGGACTTCCGCCTGTTGTCGTGGCAGGTGTTGCGCGCCGCGACGCTGATCGGCCTCGTGGTCGTGTGTCTGCTCACGGTGATGACCGTCCTCGCCGCCGCGTTCTACAACCTCTTCTCCGAGCTACTCGGCGGCATCGAGGTCACGGTGGTCGAGCAAGAAGAGCTCAGCGGGTAAACCGCCGTCGCGCCCGGTGCGCGACGACCGCTAGGTCTGTACCTTTCGGCGCAATGACCGCGCCCGGCGTCGGGTCGCCCCGTTCGCCTTCATCGTTGCGCAAGGAGCGCGCCGGGCGCCGCGCCCCCGTGTCCTGGGGTCTCCTCGGGGTCGCCGGCCTCGCGGGCGGGACCGCGCTCCTGGC
>JAUZEI010000517.1 GCA_030839105.1 Actinomycetota bacterium | reverse complement strand
GATCGATCAACGGAACGGGTCGAGCGCGGGTCGTCACCGGATCAGGTTACGGGGAGGCCCGAAAGCCGTGATTCCCGGACCGATGAGGTGAGCAGGCAGGTGCGCTGCCTGGCGTGGCTCCCGGGGGTGGGTTCGCTCTGGCTCCCCGCTCGGCGCAGCGACCAACTTCAGCCGACGGATCAATGCTTCCCCGGGAATGCAGCGTCACGCCAGCCCTGCGTGTCGTCGCACTTGCCACACGGTGCCGCCTCCCTGGCATTGCATTCGCCCGCCCGGCGACTCCGTTGTGCACAAGTTGTACCACGCTCCGTGACGTTCGACAAGGGGCGATGTCACCAGCGCCCGGCGACGTGACGAGGGTCACCTCCTCGGGGCCGTGAGGCGGCGGCGCCAGAGGAGCCGTCAGAGCAGGAGCACCCGTACCTCGGCGCCGGCCTCGGCGCCGTCGCCGTCGCCGAGCAGAGCGAGTCCGTTTGCAGCCGCCATGCCGGAGAGCACGTTGCTGGCCTGGGCCCCGGCCCGTTCGCAGACGTAACGGCCGTCCTCGAGCCAGACCCGGACCCGGTCGAGATGGAGCTTGCCGTCGGTCCGGCGCGGCATCGCCGAGCGCGCCGTGGCCCGCACGGACTCGGCGGCAATGTCGGCCCTACCGGCGAGCTTCCGCAGGGCGGGCCGGGCGAAGAGCTCGAAGCTCACCCGCGCCGAGACGGGGTTGCCCGGCAGCCCGAACGCGGGAACCGCGCCGAGCATGGCGAACGCGAGCGGCTTGGCGGGCTTGATCGCAACCTGCGCCCACAGCGAGAGACCGCCCCGCTCGCCGGCCACGCGTTCGAGCACGAGCTTGACGTAGTCGTAGTCGCCCACCGAGACCGCGCCGCTCGTCAACAACGCGTCGCACGAATCGAGGACGCGCTCGACGGCTTCTGTGATCGCGCGCTCGTCGTCGCGAACGATGCCACCGTCGATCGCTTCGCATCCGAGCTCGTCGACGAGCGCGAGCAGCATCGGACGGTTGGAGTCGCGAATGCGGCCCGGCTCGAGCGCGCCCCGCTCGACGAGCTCGTCACCCGTCGAGATGACGCCCACCCGTGGGCGCGGGTGACACACCACTTCGAACACGTCGAGGCTCGCGAGGACTCCGAGGTGCGCGGGCGTCAGCAACGTGCCGCGCTGGAACACGGAATCGCCGGCGTCGACGTCGCCGCCGGCCAATCGCACGTGCTCGCCCGACCTGGCTGCCTCGACGACCACATGGTCGTCAGCGTCCACGCGCGTCCGTTCGACCATGACCACCGCGTCCGCGCCATCGGGCATCGGCGCGCCGGTCATGATGCGTATCGCTTCGCCGGGGCCGACCGCGATCGTGGGAGCGCGCCCCGCCGGCAGCTCACCGACGACGCGCAGAGAACCGGGCGTGTCGGCGGCGCGCACCGCGTAACCGTCCATGCCGGTGTTCGAGAACGGTGGAACGGGCTCCCCCGCCACGACGTCCTGCGCCAGCACGAGACCGCGCGCGTCCGCGAGCGCGAACATGCGTGCCGGCAGTACGGCAACCGCGTCGAGGATCGTCGATTGCGCGTCGGCGAGCGGGATCACGCCACTAGGCGTATCACACCGAAGATCGGCTCAAACCGGCCAGCGGTCGGCGACGTATTGGCGCAGCCATTCGCCGAACGCCGGTCCGAGATCCGTGCGGTCCAACGCGATCTCGACGTTGGCCCGCAGGAAGTCGATCTTCTGACCGACGTCATAGCGGCCGCGCCGGCAGTTGGCGCCGAACACGCTCTGCTGTTCGATCAACATCGCGATCGCGTCGGTGAGCTGCAACTCGCCGCCGCGTCCCGGCTCGATGCGATCGAGCATCGTGAAGATCTCGGGCGTGAACACATAGCGACCGATGATCGCGAGGTTGGACGGCGCTTCGTCACGCGAAGGCTTCTCGACGACGCGCCGGATCTCGATCACGTCTTCGCTCGAGACGGGCCCATCCGACGCGACGGGCATCGGGTCGACACACCCGTACGACGAGATCTCCTCCGGTAGCACCTCCGAGAACGCGACACATGACCGCCCGTAGCGCTCGTGCACGTCGAGCATGGAACGAAGCAGCGCGCCGTCGTCGACCATCAGGTCGTCGGCGAGCAGCACCGCGAACGGCTCGTCGCCGACGTGATGGCGCGCGACCGAAACGGCGTGGCCGAGGCCGAGCGGATCGCGCTGGCGGACGTAGTGGATGTCCGCGAGATCCGACGCGAACTGCACTTCCTTCAAGAGGTCGTGCTTGCCCGCGTTGTCGAGAAAGTGCTCGAGCTCGAAGTTGCGGTCGAAGTGGTCTTCGAGCGCGCGCTTGTTCCGGCCGGTGATGATCAGGATGTCGGTCAATCCCGCCCGCACGGCCTCTTCGACCACGTACTGGATCGCCGGCTTATCGACGACCGGCAACATCTCCTTGGGCGAGCTCTTCGTTGCCGGCAGGAACCGGGTGCCCAACCCGGCCGCCGGGATCACCGCCTTGCGCACCCGTGTCATTCCGTGTCCTCCGCCGTCGTTTCAGTCGTGGTTTCAGTCGTGGTTTCAGTCGTGGCGTGGTTCAGTCGGTGGGATTCACGCCCAGGTCGATCTCTTCCCGCCGGAACAGCCGGCGGATGTTGGCCGCATGACGGGCGATCACGAGCAGCGACAGCCCTGCAACGACAGCTACTTCCCATCGGTCATAGCCGAGCGCGAATACAGCGACGGGGAAAAGAATCGTCAACAGCAACGACGCGAGGGACGCCTTGTGCAGTACTCGGGCGATCAGCACCCAACACACGGCGAGGCCGACAACGACCAGCGGATACAGCACGACCAGCGCACCGCCCGCCGCGGCCACGCCCTTCCCGCCCTTGCGGAAGATCGGATACGTGTGCCCGATAACGGCCGCGACGCCGAGCACGCACGCCCCGGCCCGTCCACCGATCACGAGGCCCGCCCCGGCCGCGATCGCGCCCTTGGCGAAGTCGAGCAGCAGCACCAGCGCCCCCGCCCGCCACCCGAGCAGGCGGGCGACGTTCGATGCGCCCGGGTTGCCCGAACCCTCGGCGAGAATGTCGCGACCGTGCCCGCGCGCCACCAGGAGGGCACTGGGAAACGTCCCCAGCAGCCAGGCGACCGGAACGAGGAGCGCGATGGCGACCAAGCCCCGCCATTCTGGCCCAAGGGTTCTGGTCGCGAGGCACAGAACGTCGCCTCGCCGGGGCGATCGCCCGGTCGGGCCGACGACCGACCGAGGTGGACTCACGGGCGTGCCGGCGCGGTACGATTGGCACTCGTAGGCGTCGAGTGCCAATCCCGGCGACCGTCCAGACGGAGCGTCCATGCCGACATATGTGTACCGCTGCGCCAAGTGTGGCGAGCAGATCGAGGCGTTCCAATCGTTCGCGGACGCACCGCTCACGAAGCACGACGACTGCGGCGGCAAGCTGAGCAAGGTCCTGTCGGCCGCGGGCATCGTCCTCAAGGGCTCCGGGTTCTACAAGACCGACTACCGGTCTTCGAAAAAAGGGGCAAAGGAGAAGGAGCACTCCGGCTCCAGCTCCGGCTCCTCGTCGGGATCGTCCGACTCGGGTTCCGGCTCGTCCGATTCCGGATCGTCGTCGAAATCCACGGATTCGGGATCCGCCTCTTCATCGGGGTCGTCGAAGCCCTCCACCGACTCGTCGAGCTCGTCCGGCTCGAACGGGTCGAAGGCCAAGAGCGCGTAACTCGGCCGAACGCCGCCTGTCATGCAAGCGGACATCGGGATCTTCGGTGGGTCGGGGTTCTACAACTTCGACGGGACGGAGGGCGGAGCCGGAGTCGAAGAGGTCGTCGTCGAGACGCCCTTCGGGGCGCCGAGCGCACCGGTGACGATCGCGGACGTCGGCGGCCGCCGCGTCGCCTTCATTCCGCGCCACGGACGCGGTCACGAGTTCGCGCCGGCTGGGGTGCCGGCGCGGGCGAACCTCTGGGCGATGCGCGCCCTCGGTGTGCGCCAGGTGCTCGGGCCGTGCGCGGCCGGGTCGCTGTCGCCCGAGATCCATCCGGGTGACTTCGTCGTTCTCGATCAGCTCGTCGACCGCACCTGGGGTCGACCCGACACCTATTACGACGCGGGGGACGCGCATCACGTCTCCTACGCCGACCCGTATTGCCCGATCGTCGCGCGTCACGCAGTCGAGGCGGGCGAACGCGTCGGCGTACGCATGCACGGGAGCGGAACGGTCGTCGTCATTCCCGGGCCGCGGTTCTCGACACGCGCCGAGTCCCGTTCGTACCGTGCGCAGGGGTGGCACGTCGTCAACATGACGCAGTACCCGGAGGCGTACCTCGCGCGTGAGCTCGGGATGCACTACGCGGGCATCGCGCTCGTCACCGACTACGACACCGGTGTGGAACACGACGCCGGTGTCCCTCCGGTCTCTCAGGAAGAAGTGTTCGCGTTCTTCGAGGGCAACGTCCACCGCGTCCGTGCGCTGTTGCACGATCTCGTGCCGCAGCTGCCCTCGGAGCCGACGGGGTGCGGATGCGCCGCCGCGCTCGGCACGCTCCGTGCGCACGACCCGGGAGCGCCAAAGTAAGCGCTTGCCGGCGCTGCGCGAGTGCCGTCGTCCGGCCGAGAGCCTGACCCTGAAAAACGAGTGCCCCCGACCCGCCGATCCGGGCGGGCGATGACCGGCAGGCCAGGGGACTCGCACGGCGCCACTGGGGCGCCGGGGCCGGGGGATGACGCTTTGTCCAACCCCGGGCGATGTGATGACATTCCCATCCTTCCCCGTTGACCCTTGCAGCAATCGCGTCGCTACTCTGACGCCACTTCCCCGGCGCTTCTCCCTCGCGTTCGCCCGTCCGGAATGCGACATTCCCGCGCAAAACGGATCGGGGCGTAGCTCCGTTGCGGAAGGGGATCCATGCGTCGTTCACCTCGCGTGCTGCTCGCGTGGGCAGCCGCGCTCATCGTCATGCTGGCGACGGCGAGGGTCGTCACCGGCGACCTCGGCTCGTTGCACCGCCGCGCCCACGACCTCGGGGCCGACATCGCGGTGGTGCTCGCGGCACGCGACCTCCCGCTCGGGATGACCCTCGCCGCCGCCGATCTGCGTGTCGTTCGGCGTCCGTCGACAACCGTGTCGAACCTCGCGCTACGGGATCCCGTCGCGGCGATCGGCCGGATCGTCGCGGTCCCGCTGTTGCGCGACGAGGTCGTCGGCGCGCGCCACCTCGTCTCCGGTATCAACGGCGCCGTCCCGATCGGACGCAGAATCGTGCATGTCGTCGTGAAGGACGGATTCCGGCCTCCGGTCGGCGCGGTAGTCGACGTCCTCGCGACGTTCGACCCGTCGATCGCATCCGGGCCCGGATCGCCGGGTCAGGCGACAGTCGTCGCGCGCGGCGCGCAGGTCGTCGCGGTGGCCGGCGCGACCGGAGGCCAGATCGCGGAGCCTGCGGCCTCGACCGGCGGCGGCACCGCCGACACGAGTGGGTCGGGTGTGACGCTGCTGGTCACCGAGCCGGAGGCCCGTTCCATCGCGTTCGCCGCTTCGATCGGCGAAGTGTCGATAGCGCTTGCGCCGGCGCCGAGCACGTGCTGCTCCGCGTCCGGCCCGTAGCTGCGCTCGCGTGTTCAAGCCGTCGCGTCGAGCCGCTCGCCCGACTCGTGGACCGCGCGGTTCGGATCGCCGAACCGCGACCACGTCATGTCCTCGGGAACGCGTCGCACGAATGTGGCCGTCTGGATAACTTGCGGGCCGTGACGATCAGCACGGTGATCTTCGATTTCGGCGGCGTGATCTCGAGTCCCCTGTTCGTGGGCATCGGGGCATTCGAGGAAGCCGAGGGCTACCCGAAGGGCTCCCTGTTGAGGCTGCTTTTCGGCGACACGTCGTACATCGGCGTCGAGGGGCGCGCCGTCGCCGACGCGATCGCGGCCGACCCCGACTCGGCCGAGCAACAGGGCGAAGTAGAAGACGAGCCCGACTGGCACCTCCTGGAGAAGGGTCAGCTCGACATGGCCACCTACTTCGAGCGCATGGTCGAAAAGGCACCGCGGGTCATCGGGGTGCCGATCGACATGGAGGCGTACGGGCGTTTCTGGCGCCAGACCGCGCCCGGCGTGCACTGGACCGTCGTGCACAAGATGCGCGACCTCAAGGCCCGAGGGCTGCGCATCGGCCTGCTCACGAACAACGTCCGGGAGTTCGGCGAGAACTGGCGGGCGATGTTCCCGATCGACGAGCTGTGTGAAGAGGTGGTCGATTCGTCGCACGTCGGTATGCGCAAACCCGACCGCGAGATCTACGAGCTCACGTGTGCGCGCATGAACATCGCTCCGAGCGAGGCCGTCTTCCTCGACGACAACGCGGAGAACGTGGCGGCCGCCCGCGCCTTCGGCATGGACGCGGTGCAGGTGCTCGAACCGGAGGCTGCGCTCGCCGAGCTCGAGTCGATCCTGGAACGACGCGGTACGCGCACTACCAGCTGAACGCCTCTCGACCGCCCGTCGGTTACGCGCCGCTCATCGTCATCTCACCGACCAGCACCGTCATCCCTGCGACCGCTCCGGGAAGGAACGTGAGGTCGCTGCCGACGTCGGTGATGTCGAGCAACATGCGCTGCAGTGTCGAAGCGATCGTGACTTCCCGCACCGGCTCCGCGAATACCCCGTCGCGGACCATCAAACCGTCGGCGCCCACCGAGAAGTCGCCGCTGATCGGATTCGTGCCGGAGTGCAGACCGCTCACGGACTGCACGTAGAGCGCCTCCCCCGCGCGGCGCATGATCTCCTCGGGCGTGCGCGGACCGGGCTCGAGGCGTAGCGCGCGGACTCCCACTCCGGGAGTCGAACCGAGCCCGCGGGTCGCGCTCGCGGTGGTGCCTTCGCCCGAACGCCGTCCCGTGTAGACGTTGTGGAGGAAACCCTGCATCACGCCGTCGACGATGAGCGCGTTCCGGCGGGTGGGAATGCCGTCGCCGTCGTATTCGGATGCGCCAAGGGCACGGGCGTCGGTCGGATCGTCGATCAGTTGCACGAACGGCGCCGCGACCTTCTCGCCCGAGCGGCCCGCGAACAGCGAACGACCCTTCAACATTGACTCGCCGTTGAACGCGCTGGAGAGGATGCCGAGCACCGAACGGGTCACGAGCGGGTCGAGGATCACGGGGATGCGGCGGCCGGGGACAGGCTTTGCGCCGAGCAGACGGCACGCGCGGGTGGCCGCGTCACGCGGGATGGAGTCGAGATCGAGATCCGAGAGCGTGCGTCCCGCGACGAATCCGTAGCCCGACTGCGTGCCCGAGCCGTCGTCGGCGAGCGCGACCGCCGACGCGGAGCAAGTCGTGCGGCGTGTGTGTGACTCGACACCCAACGAGTTCGCGAGCGCGGATTCCGAGAGCGCGTCGCCGTATCTGGCGGACTCGACGTTGCGTATACGCGGATCGGCCGCCTTCGTCGCCCGCTCGAGCTCGAGCGCGATACGTACCTTGTCCTCGGTCGGCACCGACGCGAGCTCCTCGCGCCAGAGGTCGAGGGCCGGAGCGGCGAAGCCGTTCACGTCTGCGGGCGAGGCGA
>JAUZEI010000491.1 GCA_030839105.1 Actinomycetota bacterium | reverse complement strand
CCACCGAACAGCGCGGCCGGGTCTTCTCGAACCAGCAGGTGATGGTGTTCATCGGGTTCGGTCTCGGGATCGCGCTCGGAGGCGCGATCGGCGACGCGTTCGGGTGGCGGGCTGCGTTCATCGTCGTCGGGCCACCGAGCATCCTGGTGGCCTTCCTCGCGTTCGCGCTGCGCGAACCGCCGCGCGGCCTCGGCGACCGGCTGCACGTCGGAGGCGACGCGGTCGGCGCGACCGATCCGTCCGAGGCGCGGGCCGCGCCGTTCGACCAGGGCTTCCGCCAGTTCGTCGCCGACATGATGCGCGGCCTGCGCGACGACTTCTCCACCATCTGGCAGATCACGACTTTGCGCTACGCGCTCGTCGGTGTCAGCGCGCTGATGTTCACCGTCGCGGGCATCGGGGCGTGGCTCCCCCAGTTCCACGAGCGGTTCTCGGGCATGACCCAGAAGCAGGCGACGAGCGCCGTGGGCGCGCTGATCATCTTCGGCGGGATCCCCGGCGTGCTCCTCGGCGGCCGGATCGCCGACCGTTTCGCAACGCGTATCAAGGGCGCGCGCGTCGTCATCCCGGCCTACTGCATCTTCGTCGGCAACACGATCCTCATCGCGTCGTACCTGCCGGTTCCGGCGTGGGGCTCGGTCGGGCTGCAGTTGCTCGGGATCTTCTCGATCACGATGGCGATCCCCGCGTTGCGCGCCGGTATGGCCGACGCGGTACCGGCGCACCTGCGCGGCGCCGGTTTCGGTGCGTTCAACCTCGTGTCGATCCTGTTCGGCGCCGCGGCCGCGCCGCTCATCGTCGGCGCGCTCGCCGACGTGTGGAACCTTCGCATCGCGTTCCTGATCGTGTCGCCACCCGTCTATATCGGAGCGTGGATCTTGTTCCTCGCGCGCGAACACCTCGACGAGGACGCGATGAAGATCTTCCAGGCCGTCGTGCGGGCGCTCGAACAGGACAAGGAACGCGCGCGGGCGCGTGGACCGGGCGACTCAGCCCACGACGACGCCGACTGAGCTCGACACTTCGTCGGCCACAACGATCAGCCGTTGTGCGAACACCGGCCGGCTTGCATCGATCAGCAATGCCGCGTCGCGCGTGGGCGGCCTCCGACCGCCTACGACGCTGACCGTGAGAGCCCCACCCGGCCGGACGATCAGATGCTGCACGGTGACCGGGTGTCCGACCTTGCCCTCGTGCACGAAAGCGATGTTCACGATCGACGGCTCGGCCCCGGGATTGAAGAACGAGAGGGTCGTGGACCGTTCACCACCGACGGCACTGCGGGCGAACGCCCAGGAGCGTGCCGGTTGGATACCGCCCGGAGACGTCACCGCGCCGACGACGTTCGATGCGTCGTCGAAGTGCGTCAGCGCCTGGGCGACGACCGGGACGTTCTGCTCCGATCTGATGTCGAGGCTGTACGGCACACCGTCGGGAACGCTGATGCACGCCTTCGCCGACTTCGCCGAGCTCGTGGAAGCGGCAGTGCAGTGGCCGAGTTGCACCCACGCCACGTCGTCCTGGGCCAGGGTGAGGGTCGCGGGACTCAGCACCGGCTTCGACGAGTTGACGGTGGCCTGTACATCGACCCGGGCCACGTCGGTTCCTACGTTCACGATGGCGACGACCGCGGTCGAGCCCGGGTGACCGACCGCGCCGGGAAACGTCCATTCCGGCGCGGTGACCGGCGATCCGAGCGCGTGCGCCACGCCCGGTGGGCCGGCGGCGCTGGTGTACACGATCGTCTGCGCGGCGACCACGGCGCCGACCGAGACGTCGACGGCGACCGCAACCCGATCCTGGCGCACCGCGACGTCGTGGATCGCAATGACCTCACGCGAGCGCCGGGCGACGTCGAGGCTCTGGAGAGCGGTCGGCTTGCGCAATCCGCTACTCGTACGCAGCGTGACGTCGACCTTGGCGTCGGACGCGTACGGGTTGTCGATCACGAGCCACTGTTGGATGCCCCGGGGAGTGGTGCCGGCCGCGAAGTACCAGTGGGGCGCCGACTGCGTCGCGCAGGGCGTCGTCTCGAGCGCGCCCGCGCCCTCGATCCCCTCCTCGACGACTACCCGGCCGCCGAAAGCCTCCACGGTGAGCGCGCCCGGTCCGCCGAGCTGATCGCGCGTCTTGGTCACGACCGTGTTCGCGGGCACCGAGAGCGGAACGTGCGTTGCACTTCCCTTGTCGGCCAGATCGGTGACGACGACGTCGGCCGCGTCGGCGCCGAGGTTGGCGAAGGTGACACGACCCTCGCCGTGTGGCAAAGCCGGCGGCAGGCCCGGGCAGAACCAGGCGGCACTGGAGTCGGTGAGTACAGCCGCGTTGGGGGCGATGTTGACCGTCGCAGGAGCGGAGGTCGACTTGCTCGACGCGGTTCCCGCGGCCAGGGCGCCGACCAGCAGCGCGCCGAGCACCACGACGAAGAGCAGGCGCCGAGATCTCATGCGCCGACCAACGACTCGTCGGTGGCCGCCCGCTCCGGCTCGGCGCTCGGCTCCGCCGGGACCGGACGTGCCTCGGCGCGGCGCCGCCGGGTCGTGAACCAGAGCACCGCGATCCCGAGCCAGAGCACGATCTCCGCGAACCGCGCCAGGGCGAGCGCACCGCTCCCCGAATAGTGCACGTGGACGGCGGCATGCGCGTCGAGCGCGAGCGCGTTCGTCCAGCCGAACGCGTCGCGACGCGCGAGCGGATGCTTGTCTGCGGTCGCGGTCCAATGCGAGTTCGCCGCCTCCGACCACAGGAGCGTGCCCGGCCCGATCGCGCTCGTCTTGCCCGCGCTCGACGGAACACCGGTGATGCCATCGGGCTCGGACCTGATCGCGGCGGCCATCGGATCCTTGCCGTCGACCGGCGCGGTCGTGGTTCCCGGTGGAACGAGCGCGCGCATTGGGATCCAGGCGTCGTTGTCGTACACGACTCCGTCGCCGTCGACCCGCGAAAGCGTGAGGTCGAGTTGGCGACCGAGCGCATCGCTGATCGCCCGCTCGTCGCGCCCGAACGGCCCGCTCTTCGGCGCGGCCCGCGAGACGAAGGCGATGT
>JAUZEI010000477.1 GCA_030839105.1 Actinomycetota bacterium | reverse complement strand
CCTCGGGCGTTGCGACCGCCGGGGCCGATCACGGTAACGTCCCGCCATGAAATTTGCGCTCTTCTACGAGATCCCCGTCGCCCGTCCTTGGGGACCCGACAGCGAGCACATCGCGTACAAGAACACGCTGGAACAAGCCATTGCCGGTGAGCAGGCGGGCTTCCATGCGTTCTGGACGGTCGAGCACCACTTCCTCGAGGAGTATTCGCACTGCTCGAATCCCGAGGTGCTGTACGGCGCGATCGCGAGCCGCACTACCAAGATGCGTCTGGGGTACGGCGTGCGACTCATGCCGAAGCCCTACAACCATCCGGTGCGTACCGCGGAGTCGGTGGCGGTGCTCGACCTTTTGAGCGACGGCCGCGTCGACATGGGCACCGGTCGCTCGGCGACGCGTATCGAGTTGGAAGGCTTCGGTGTCGATCCGAAGGACACGCGCGAGATGTGGCGCGAAGCGATCGAACACGTCGTCGGCTGCTGGACCAACGAGCGCTATTCGATCGACAGCAAGTACTGGACGCTCGCCGATCGGCGCGTGCAGCCCAAGCCGTTGCAACAGCCGCACCCCCCGATCTGGGGCGCGACGACGAGTGACGACGGCCATGCCCAGGTCGGCGAGCTCGGACTCGGGCTGTGCTCGTTCGCGGTAGGCGTCTCACCCGAGGAGGTGAAGAAGAAGATCGACATCTACCGGGCCGCGGTTGCGAAGTGCGCATCCCCGATCGGGAAGTTCGTGAACAATCAGGCGGCGACGTTCACGATGGCGTTGTGCGCGCCGTCACAGGACGAAGCATGGACGGCCGCGCGCGAGTCGTTCGAGTGGTACCCGAAGGTCGGGGCCCGACAGATCGCGCAAGTCGCGGAATGGATGGCCGAACGCAACCAGGCCCTCGGTAACTACGGCTACGCGGCCGACATGAAGGCGCACTCCGACGACGGCTCGCTCGACCTGCTGTCGCTCGAGTACCTCGTCGACTCCGGCGCGTGCGTACTCGGTGCGCCCGAACAGTGCCTCGACGCATGCAAGCGGTACGAAGCGGCCGGCGTCGACCTGTTGCTCTGTCTCGTGAACCCCTACAAGATCGACCACGAGGCCGTCATGCAGACGATCGACCTCATGGGCAAACACGTCATCCCGAGCTTCAGCTGACGACGACGCGACTCTGACAACCGGGCGAGACCGGCGGGCCGGTCGCAGAGACGCGCGTGGGCTACAGGTCGGCCGGGATCGGCACCGTGTAGGTGTCGCGCCCGGACCGCATCACCTTGCCCGGCAGCGCGCCCGTCTGCACACCGTCGTCGACGATCGTCGTGCCGTTCACGATCACCCGTTGCACGCCGATCGCGTCGGCGAACAGTCGCGCACTGCCACCGGGCAGATCCTTGACGAGCTGGACCTCGTCGGTCGCGACTTTCTCGGGATCGAAGAGCACGACGTCGGCGTGGTAACCCTCGCGCAGCTCGCCCCGATCGCGCAGACCGAACAGTTGCGCGGGAGCCTGGGTCATCAACTGGACGCACCGCTCGAGTGAGATCAATTGGCGACCCCGCAGCGTGTCGGCGAGGAACGAGGTCGTGTACGGCGCGCCGCACATGCGGTCGAGGTGCGCGCCTGCGTCGCTGCCGCCGACCAGCACGAGCGGGTGGTCCCAGGCCTCGGCGCGCAGCTGCCACGACTTCAGGTCGCTGTCGGAGGGCAACGGCCACAGGATCGTCTGCAGTTCGTCGTTGATGACGATGTCCAGAAGGGTGTCGAACGTGCCCTTGTTCGCCCGCTCGGCCAGGTCGCTCACGACGCGGCCCTTCAGGCCTTCGTTCGCGGCGGAGTACGTGTCGCCGATCTGGTAGCGACCCCACGACGCGAGACGAGAGAACACGCCCGCTTCGGGAGACCGCGCCTTTTCGTTCATCCACTGCCGCACGGCCGGATCGCGCAACTTCGCGACGCGTTCGGGGATCGGCAGGCTCATCACGTGGGACCAATCGGGCAGCATGAACAGCGCGCAGTAGTTGCGGAACGACATGTTCATCTCGACCAACGTGGGCATGGTCAAGGCGATCGCCGTGCCGCCCTGGTCGCGGGCGAACTCACAGGCGCCGACCTGGTCGTGGTAACGCTGCGGCTCCTTCGAGTCGATGGTCAACACGTTCCAGTTCAAGGGGCGCCGGCCCGCGAGCGTCATCGCAGCCATCTGCTCGACTTCGTCGTCGCTGAAACCGCGGAGACAACCGCTCGTGACGTACTCGAGTGTCGTGCCTTCGTGGTGCGAGACCGCGCGGCACAGCGCGAGGACTTCTTCGTCCGAGGCCCAACGCGATCCGACCGGTTGGCCGTCGCCGTCGGAGTGCGTGAACGAGAGCGTCGTGGAAAACCCGAGCCCGCCGGCCGCGATGGAATCCTCGAGCAGATGCGTCATCGTCGCGAGCTGGTCGGGGGATGCCTCGTTCCCGATCGCCTCCGCGCCCATCACGTTTCGGCGCAGCGCGCAGTGGCCGACGAGGAACCCGACGTTGAGGCCGACGCGGTTGTCGACGGCATCGAGGTATTCGCCGAAGGACCGCCACGACCACGGGACGCCCGTCTCCAGTGCGGGCAACGGCATGCCTTCGACCTTCGCCATCATGCGGCGCAGGTAGTCGGCGTCCTCCGGCTCGACCGGCGCGAGGGTGAACCCACAGTTGCCGGCGATCATGCTCGTGACACCGTGCAGGTTCGACGGGGTCGCGGCCGGGTCCCAGAACAGTTGCGCGTCGTAATGCGTGTGGGGGTCGACGAATCCGGGGGCGACGATCATCCCGCCCGCGTCGATGGTCTCCGCGGCTTCGTCCTTGATCTTGCCGATCTCGACGACCCGGCCGTCGCGAATGCCGACGTCGGCCTGCCGTGCGGGCGCACCGGTACCGTCGACGACCGTGCCACCGCGGATGATGCTGTCGAGCATCACAACCTCCTAGCGCGCCTTGCGCTTCGCTTCGTGCACGGCTTGGCGACGTTTGGCATCGGCGGCGGCGCGCGCCTCGCGGTCTCGGACTTCCCCGGCGCGTTTGGCTTCCTTGGCGGTCCGGCGCTGTTCGCGCTTGGCCTCGAGCTCGGCCTTGTCGACTTTGGGCGCGACGGGCGCGAGCTCGG
>JAUZEI010000472.1 GCA_030839105.1 Actinomycetota bacterium | reverse complement strand
TCGGTTGCGCGCCGCACTCGCACGTCAGGGGGTCGCGCGGATTGCTTTCGACGCGACTGCTGTCGTCGTGGCGTTGGTGCTCATCGTGGGCGCAGCCGTCGGTGGCCCGCCGAAGCACTCCAGCGATATGACATCCGCCGCCTCGTTCCTCGAGAGCAGGCTGACGACCAACGACGTCGTGTTCATCAACCGCACCTCAGGCGCGTTTTCGTACGCCGTCACATCTCACGCCGACGTCCACGTGCGACCCCGGCACTCCCTCGTCGCATTCGAACCCGACTTCCGCGACCCGCGCTTTCACTACTTCGTGCTCGGCGGGAAGCGCCGGAACAAGGTGATTCTCCCGACCGAATCCAGCGGTGACGCTTCCAACGTGGCCCGCGTGATCGGGCGAGCGGATCGCGTCTACATCTACGTTCAGGTTGTTCCCAACCCCCAACGCCGCGGTCGGTTCGCGTTCGCCATCGTGCTTCATACGCTGGGATACAGGCAGGAGAGCGATACGCGGTTCAAGTTCGCGCGTGTCGTCGTCTGGAGACGTTCGGTGTCCTAGAAAATTCGGGCGACTGCGGACATGTGTCTCAGGCTGCACCGGTCGTCAGCGTCGTGCTCGCCGTGTGCGCAGCACCGTTGCCGTCCTGCCAGCTGACTGCGATCTTGTCGCCGACATGGGTCGACGCCAGTGCGGTACTCAGCGCCGTGCCCGAATCGATGTTCGTTCCGTTGACGGCGGTGATGATGTCGCCCGCGCCGATCCCGGCCCGGGCGGCCGCCGATCCCGACTGCACCGCGACCACCGCGACACCGGCGCCGATCGTCGCGTCCACCTGTATTCCGAGCAGGCCGTGCTCGCCGATGTGCACGGTCGCGCTCTCGGAGCCGGCCCCGATCTGGCGGGCGATTGCGAGGGCGCGGTCGATCGGGATCGCGTAGGCGGTGGTCGTCGACGACGTCGACATCGACCGGATTCCGCTGCTCGCGGCCGTCGTCATGCCGACCACCTGCCCGTAGGCGTTCACGAGGCTCCCACCCGAATCTCCGGGTTGCACGTCGGCCGTGAACTCGATCAGGCCGTTCAACGTCTCGGCCGAGGCGCCGTACTGGTCGGACGCGGTGATCGTCTGCGCGAGCGCCGCGACGACGCCGTTGGCCGCGGTGGGCGTGCCGGCCTTCCCGAGGGCATTGCCGATCGCGACCACTGCGTCGTTCGCGGAGACCGTCGACGCACTTGCGGTTGCGATCGTGGCGAGGCCGGAGACGTGCGCGATCTGCAACACCGCGACGTCATCGGTGGTGTCGTAGCCGACGACCTGGGCCGCATACTTCGCGCCCGTGCCGCCGATCTGCACCATGATGGAGGTCGCGCCCGTGATCACGTGGTTGTTCGTGAGGACCTCACCCGTCGAGCTGATCACCATGCCGGTTCCCGCGGCCGTCCCCGAGCCGCCGAGCGTCGCCGTGATGTCGACGAGCGCGGGATCGACCGCCGCCTCGATCTCGGAGAGCGTCAACTGCTTCATGGCGCTCGTCGCGCCGCTTCCGGTCGGCGGAGTCGTCACCACGCTCGCGCTCGAAGCGCTGACGGTGGAGGTACCGCTCTCCAGGTTGCGGGTAACCGTGTAGCCGCCGATTCCGCCGACGGCGAGGGCCGCGACCACGAGCGCGGCCGCGAGTCGAAACCACCGGTGCTGGGGACGCGGAACGGGCGCGCCATCCGGTTCTTGGCTCGGGTCCCGGAGCTGCACTTCGGGGGGCGGTAGTTCGTCGAACGATCCCATGGTCGGTCCTTTCTCGGGCTCCCTTCGAGCGTCGCCGCCGCGCCTCGCGCTCAGCTCGGAACCAGTGAAGAACCACGTGAGAAAGCCGCCGGCGCCGGTCTACGGCTCGTCGGGGCTGAAGCTCAGTCGCCGCGCGTGTCCACGGGCATGCCGCGGACGTCCTCGAGGCTGCGGAGCAGATCGTTCAGGTGCGTGCACGTCGACGTGCCGACGAACTCCGAGCGGACCCGGTCGCGCAGCTCGTCGAGCCGCAGGCCGACAAGTCGGGCGGTGCTCGCGGCCGCGCTCGGGCACTCGACGTAGGGAAGCACGTGTGGCGTCGCGACCGCGCTCGTGATCTCGAGCGTTGTGCGATCGATCGTGGCGTGGAGCGCGTACTCGTGGACGACCGACTCGTCGCCCTCGTCGTCGAAGTGAGAGTCGCGGAACATGGCGTCGACGTGCAGGTCGCGGTCGTCGGGGGAGACGTCGATCCGCCGCCGGCGGCGGACGGTACGCGGTGCGGGGTCGAAAAGCGTGTGCCAGGCATCGGGATCGTCGGTGCGTTCGAGCCGGGGCGCCGCCGGTCCCAGTGTCATCGGTGGCGCACCGCTCGACTCGATGACCTGCATGAGTGTGCCGCCCGCGCGCCAGCCCGAGCAGAGATCGATCGTGGGCGCGTAGCGCTCCCGGGGAACGCCGGGTACGAGACCGGCGCGTTGCAGTGCGTAACCGGAGACGAGCGTGGCCACGGGCAGATCGTCGAGCAGGAGATACACGAGATCGGCCGCGCGCCGCGCTCCCGGGAGCGCGTCTGCCGCCGCCGTACGAAACCCGGCCCCGACCGTGCGCCCGAGCAACTGTTGGAGCGCGGGCTCGGTCGGCTCGGACTCGATGGTTGCGAGCTCGAGTGTGGGCGCGAGCGAGGCGGAGATCGTGCGACGCGCGACGACGCGGGCGGCGCCGTTCGCATCGGTCGCGAGGTCGCGGGCCCGAGCGTCGACGCGCACCGGGCCGGTCGCACCCTCGAGGCGTACCACGTCGATACTGCTCGTCCGGCGCATCGAGCCCGGCGCGCGATCGGGCGTGCCCGGCGCCGGCCGTTGCGGCCCGACGTCTTCCGCGCCGGTGACGACCCACTTCGCGCCGCCGGAAGTCACGAGCGCCCGATCCTCACGAGCGCCCGATCCTCACGAGGGCCCAATCCTCACGAGAGCAGGGCCAGGTCGAAGCCGTACACCGCGGCCGCGTTGCCGGCGACGATCGCGTGCAGATCGGCGTCGGAAACTCCGTCGAACTGCCGCGCCGCGACCTCCTGTGACTCGGGCCACGTACCCTCGGGATGCGGATAGTCGTTGCCCCACATCAACGTCTCGACGCCGGTGATGGCCCGGTTGTTGATCGCAACGGGGTCGTACATGAAGGTCGCCCACGCCTGGCGCCGGATCAGCTCGCTGGGCTTCATCGACAACTTCGGTTGTGCGAATGCCGCGTGGTCGTCGTAGATCGCGTCGGCTTGGGTCATGATCCAACCGAGCCAGGCCGCACCGGTCTCCACTGTGACGAGGCGCAGGCCCGGGAACCGGTCCAGCGCGCCCCCCGCCGCCATCGTCAGCATCACCATGGGGCCGTCCAGCTGCGCGCCGAGGATGTAGTTGACGACGGCTCCGCCTGGGCCGCGCACGACACGCGGCTCGTGCCCGGTGCCGGAATGGAAGGTGAGCGGGAGACCGAGCTCTTGGGCGACGGCCCAGAACCGGTCGTACTCCGCGTCGTTGTACGGCCGTTGCGGCACGCGCGCAGGAAGGAACAATGCTCGGTACCCGGCGGCGGCCAGGCGCTCCGCCTCGATGATCGCACCGTCGATGTCGAGCATCGGCACCATGCCGACCGCGAGGAGATCGTGGCGTCCGGCGAACGTCTCGCCCGCCCAATCGTTGTATGCGCGACACAGCTGTAACTGCAGCGCGGCGTCCTCGGACGCGAAGCACGCCTGCAGCGCGAAGGTC
>JAUZEI010000471.1 GCA_030839105.1 Actinomycetota bacterium | reverse complement strand
TCACCGAAGCGGGCCCGGGCCGCCTCGAACAGCCGCAGCATCCGATGCGAGATGGCGTGGCCGACCAGCGCCATCTCCCGGCGCTCGGGCGCCATCGTCGGGGAGACGCCGTAGTCGTCACGAATCTCGATGCAGTACGACCGCCACGTCACCTCGAGATCGCGTTCCGGTGCAACCTCCCGGATCCATTGCGCCGTGAGCCATGCCCAAGGACAGCTCGGATCGACAAAGAACTCGACCGCAGTCACAGCCCGAGGATACGACGGCCGGCGCGCCAACCGACCCGTCCGGCATCGTTCACGGTCCGAGGTGCCAGGCCTTCTCGCGTACGAACGCACGGATGCCGGACTCCGACATCGACACGCCCATGCCGCTGTGCCGGCGACCCGACCACGGCAGCGTCACGCTCGAGCGGTCCGAGCGATTCCAGTAGGCGTTGCCCACTTCGAGCCGGGAGAGGATCCTCTCCGCACGCGTTCGCTCCGCGGAGAACACCGATCCGCCCAGCCCGAACTCCGTGTCGTCGAGGCTGAGCCGCGCTTCGGTGTCATCGCGCACCCGTTGCAGTCCGACCACCGGTCCGAACGTCTCGTCGCGCATCACACTCATGCTCGGGTCGACATCGACCAGCACGGTCGGTTCGAACCACGCGCCCGGACGATCGATCCGCTTGCCGCCGCACAGCACCCGCGCCCCTTTCGCAACCGCGTCCCCGACCTGGGCGTCGAGCACGTCGAGCTGCGCGGCACGCGCGAGCGGACCGACGTCGGTGTGCTCGTCGTCGGGGTCCCCGGTTCGGTAGGCGCCCACGACGTCGACGAACGCGTCGACGAAGCGGTCGAAGATCGCGTCGTGCACGTAGACACGCTCGATCGCCGAACACGACTGCCCGCCGTTGTAGAAGGCACCCTCTGCCACGGCCAACGCGGCCGAGTCGACGTCGACGTCGTCACACACGTATGCGCCGTCCTTGCCGCCCAGCTCCAGCTGGACCCGAACGAGCCGGTCGGCGACGGACCGGGCGACCCGGCGACCCGTCTCGTACGACCCCGTGAAGCACACCATGTCGATCTCGGCCGAGACGAGCGCCGCGCCCGCCGCCCCACTCCCGACGATCGTCTGCACGATGTCGACGGGTATCCCGGCCCGGTGCATGATGTCGACGATCCGCAGCCCGGTGAGTGTGGCGTGCTCCGAGGGTTTGTACAGCACCGCGTTGCCCGTCAGGAGTGCCGGGACGACGGCACCCAGGCCGACGAAGTACGGGTAGTTCCACGCGCTGATGTGCGCCACCAGGCCGACGGGCTCGTATGTCACGCGCTCCTCGACCGGACCCGGAGCCGCCGCCGCCACCGCGCGCGGCGCGATCACCGCACCCACGTGTTCGACGTTCCAGTCGACGCGGTCGAGCACCGCGCGCACTTCGTTGCGGGACTGGACGATCGGCTTCCCCATCTCGCGGGTCGTGATCTGCGCGCATTCCTCGGTCTCGGCTTCGAGCAGATCGCGAAACGCGCGTAGGAGCGTGGCGCGCTCGTCGTAGCTGCGCGCGGCCCATGCGGGCTGCGCCCGCCGGGCGCGCTCGACCTTGCGCTCCACCTCGCGCTCGTCCGTGACGGCGACGCTGCGAATGAGCTCGTCGGTGGCCGGGTTACGAACTTCGAGCGAACGTTCGACGCGAGTATCCGGCTCGACCGCGGGCGCCGGCATCGGGTCGCGGTTCGACCCCTCGCCATCGACTTCGGTCGCCACCGACGCACGCGCCGCGACACTCGGCGCCCCCGCCGCGGCGAACGCAGCCTCCGCGCCCGTCACGATCAGCGTCATCCAGCGCGATTCCTTCTGGCCGGGCCGCCGCTCGAGCTGGCGCACGTAGTCCTTGTCGGCGAGGCGCTGGAGGGTTTCCTCCAGGTCGTCGAGCGAACGGAACGTGTGCCAGCGCTCGGCGCGTTGCTTCAGCTCCCCGGGCGTCTGGGCGCCCCTCAGCAACAGCACACCGAGCACCGTGTACTCGGGTACGGAGAGCTGCAGCGCCTCGTCGACGACGTGGCGGTGCTTCACCACCCGCTGGCCCGTGGCGCGCACCCGGCGGGAGACGCGTTTCTCGCGGAGCCCGTCGAGCGCGCGCTCCACCGTCGCCTCGTCGTACGCCACGATCGGGTCGCGGTTCGTGCTCTGGTTGCACGCATTGATCAACGCGTTCACCGACAACGGGTAGTTGTCCGGCGTGGTGACCGCCTTCTCCATCAGGCAACCGAGGACGCGCGCCTCTTCGGAACTCAGTTCGATCATCCGTGTACCAGCTCCGCAATCGTCCTCAATTGTTCGGTCGCGCCCGACACGACCATCGTCGTCACCGCCGACTCCCGCCACATCGCGAGGTCGTCGCGGATCTTCTCGCGCGAACCGATGAGCGCGACGTCCTCGACGAGCCGGGTGGGCACTGCGGCCGCCGCCTCCGCCTTCTTGCCGTCGAGATAAAGGTCCTGGATCAGCTTCGCTTCACCTTCGTAACCCATGCGCCCGAACACGTTGTTGTGGAAGTTCACCTCGCGCGCACCCATGCCGCCGATGTAGAGCGCGAGCACCGGCCGGTACATGTCGGCTGCAGTCTCGACGTCGTCGGCAATGATCACCGGCACGAGGCACGCGACCTCGAACGTGTCAGCGGTGCGTCGCGCGCCCGCTCGCGCGAATCCTTCCGCCAACGCGTCGCGGTAGAACGTATCGTTGCGCGGCGCGTAGAACATCGGCAGCCAACCGTCGGCGATCTCCGCCGCGAGTGACACGTTCTTGGGCCCCTCCGCCGCGAGATAGATCGGTAGATCGGCGCGCAATGGATGCGTGATCGACTTGAGCGGCTTGCCCAGGCCACTGCCCCCCGGCAGCGGCAGCTGGTAGTGCTCGCCGCGAAACTCGACGGGGGCCTCGCGCGCCAAGACCTGGCGCACGATGTCGACGTACTCGCGCGTCCGGGCGAGCGGTTTGCGGTAGTCGTCGCCGTACCAGCCCTCGGCCACCTGCGGGCCGGAAGCGCCCAGACCGAGCACGAACCGCCCGCCCGACAGATGGTCGAGCGTGAGCGCGGCCATCGCCATCGCGGTCGGCGTCCGCGCCGAGATCTGGCAGATCGAAGTGCCGAGCTTGATACGCGACGTCTGCGCGCCCCACCACGCGAGCGGTGTCAACGCGTCGGAACCGTAGGCCTCGGCCGTCCAGCACGAGTCGTACCCGAGCTGTTCCGCTTCCGCGAGTGCCACCGGAACACCCGTCGGGGGCTGGGCGCCCCAATAGCCGATCATGTACCCGAGCTTCAGGTCGTGCTGCATGCCTCGCAGCCTACGAGGACCGATGCACGCACGGCACCGCCGGAGCAGAGCCACGCCGCGAACCCTCCATTGGTATCTGTGCCGGTGTCGGCGACGACCACCTCGACCGCGTCGGCGAGCTCGAGCCCGGCCCGGAACTCGATCTCGGCCGTCCGCACGCGCGGGCTGCCGCGCCGGACCAGCTCGTCTTCTATCGCGTGCCAGTACGCGGCGTTGTTGACGTGACCGACCACGTCGAGGTCGGTCGACCGCAGGACCCAGGATCGGCGCACGGCGTCGGGCGGAGGAGGCGGGTGGTGAAGTCGCGCGGACACTTTCCGACCGGCGGCGGTCGCGCCCCACACCGCGTCGAACCCCGACGGCAACGCTATCGGCGCGCCGCTTTCGGGATCGGTGTGCACCCAGATCGCGGTCGCCTCGACGCACAGGACATCGCCGACGTGCACCTGCGACGTGCGTTCGGCCCAGCGGGCGCCGAGCCCGCTGCACCATGTGCTGGCGCGCACGTCGGCCCGGAACCGGGGCGTCGACGCGACGCGCATGTCCATCCGGCGCAGGATCCACAGGCCCATGCCCTCGACCGTGGCGCTCGCGGCGTCGTCGTCCGAAACGTCCTGCACGATGCGCGCCAGGGCGTCGAGCCGGGCCCGGGCGTCGGGACCTACATCGGCGAGACCGACGTGACGGGTGATCGTCGTGACGCGCCGCTCGCCCACGGGCCGCAAGCTACCGGGCACTAGCTTCACGCTCGTGCCGACCGACTCCGCCGGGAGCAACTCCTCCGATACGACGCCGGAGCCCGAGATCCCGCCCGAAGGCTTTCGTCAGCACCGGTTCACGGCTCCTCCGGGCGCGACCACCGTATTGCTCGTGCGGCACGGTGAGTCGGCCCCCGCGCATCCCGACCGACCTTTCGCGTTGCACAACGGTCACGGTGACCCGCCCCTCGATCCGGTCGGCGTCGAACAGGCCGAACTGCTCGGAGAACGGCTGCGGACCGACGACATCTCGGCCATCTACGTCACGTCGCTCCAACGCACGCACCAGACGGCTGCGCCGCTGGCCGCGGCACTCGGGATCATTCCGGTCGAGGAACCCGAGCTGCGGGAAGTCTTTCTCGGCGACTGGGAAGAGGGCGAGTTCCGTCGGCGCGCCGCGATGCGCGACCCGATCTTCGAGCAAATCTTCGCGCAGGAACGCTGGGACGTGATCCCCGGTGCCGAGCCGCACGACGACTTCGACGCGCGGACCTGGCGCGGCTTTCAGCGCATCGTCGCCGCGCACCCCGACGAACGGGTCGTCGTCGTGTCGCACGGCGGCGTGATCGGCCAACTCCTGCACCGCGTCACAGGTTCGAGGCGCTTCGCGTTCTCGGGCACCGACAACGCGTCGATCAGTGAGATCGTGGCGGAGCCGAACCGCATCATCCTGCGTCGCTACAACGACGTCGCCCATCTGCTGCCGCTGCTGCAAGCGCGTTGACCAGCGCGTCGTAGTCGCGACCGGGACGCCGGACGCGTGGAGGAAGCTCGAGCTGCACGCCCCCCTGCGGAACCAGGTTGACGGGGTTCGCCGGATGCAGGCCGCGCAGATGCCGCGGAATGACATCGAGATCACCGATCCAGCGGTACGTCGGCAGTACGCGGGTCAGGGTCGCGCCGAGCTCGGACGCGAGCTCACGGTTCGTGCCGCCGAGAAGCGCCGTGGTCCAGCGGTCGTCGGCGTCGCGTACGCCGCCGAATCCGTGCACCGAGATGACGATGTCGATCGACTCGAGAAACGCGCGGAGCTCGTCGGACACGGCCGGGTCGTAACGATGCGACGGAATGTGCCAGCGCAGGTCGTCGGGCTGCACCACCGCGTAGAACGACGCACCGGCCCGCGCGGCGGCCGCCTCCGCGATCTCGGCCGTCCCCTGCTCGAGCCCTCCGTGCAGCGCGCACAACCCGAAACGGGAACGGGCCGCGAACCGCTCCTCCACGCCGTTGGTCGCGAGCAGCCCGTCGAACATCGCCACGCTCAACTGTTGACCAGCAGATCCTTGTAGGGCGTGTCCTTGGCGGGACCGGGCTCCTTCGGCAGGCCGAGCACCCGCTCGCCGAGAATGTTGCGTTGCACCTGGTCGGTCCCGCCGTAGATCGACGGACCGGGCGAGAACAGCGTGACCTCTTGCACCACACCGCCCCCGGGCGTATCGGTTCCCATGACCATGCCCGACGCGCCGATGATCTCGTGGCCCACCTCGCGCTGCAGCCGGAGCAGGTCGCTCATCATCAACTTCGCGATGTTCGGCTCACCGCCGGTGCGCTGGCTGGGCGACTTCGAACGCAGCGACGAAAATTTGCCGAGCTGTTGCATCGTGTAGAGCTTGGCGAGCTTCTGGCGGATGTTCGGGTCGGTGTTACGGCCGAGCTCCTGGGCGAGCTTTACCAGGCGTTGCGCGGCCGCGACGCCACCACCGCCGGTGCCACCCGTGCGCACCTGACCCACGTGGTCGCCGGCGCGGTCATCGAGCTGCGCGGCGATCGGCCCGGGAAATGCGTTGCCCGCCGCACCGGAACCACCGGTACCGAGCCCCGCGCGTTCCGCCATGAGCGTCGTGTTCGTCGCGGCCCAACCGTGGTTGAGACCACCGATGATGTCGTCGTTGTGCACGCGCGCGTTGTCGATGAACACTTCGTTGAACAGCGCGCGGCCCGTCATCTCGCGCAGCGGACGGATCTCGACGCCCGCCTGTTGCATGTTGAACTTGAAGTAGGTGATGCCCTTGTGCTTCGGGAGATCGGGCGCGGTGCGCGCGATCAGCATGCCGAGGTTGCACAGCTGCGCGGTCGACGTCCACACCTTCTGACCGGTGACGATCCATTCGTCGCCGTCCCGCACCGCCTTCGTGCCGAGACTCGCGAGGTCGGAACCGGCGCCCGGCTCCGAGAAGAGCTGACACCACGCATCCTGGCCGTTCAGGATGCGCAGCAGGTCGGTCTGCTTCTGGCGCTCGTCGCCGTGCGCCACGATGGTCGGCGCGGCAAGGAGGTAGCCGAGGCCGGCGGGCGGACCGATGGCGCCGTGCTCGGTGATGGCCTCGTTCACAACGTTGGCCAGATCACGGGGCCAGCCCTTGCCCCACGCGTCCTCGGGGAACGTCGGGGCCGCGTAACCGGACCGGGCGAGGATGTCCCACCACTCCGCGACGGTCAGATCGGGGTTCCAGCTCTCCTCGAGCCACGCCTTGACTTCGGCGCGTACATCTTCGGGCGAAGGCATCGTCATGAGACCGCAGGTTACCGTCCGGCAATGGCCACTCACATGTCCGACCAGGAGCGCCGGAACTTTCTCGGCGCCGGTACCCGCACGGCCAAACTGGCGACGACCAGGAAGAACGGCGCCCCGCACGTGGCGCCGATCTGGTTCGTCCTGGACGGCGACGACGTCGTCTTCACGACCGGCGAGAACACGGTCAAAGGGAAGACGCTGCTGCGCGACGGACGCGTCGCAATCTGTGTCGATGACGAGCGACCGCCGTTCTCGTACGTGTTGATCGAGGGCACCGCGAACATCAGCCGCGACGCCGATGATCTCCTGCTGTGGGCCACCCGGCTCGGTGCGCGCTACATGGGAGGGGATCAGGCCGAGCAATTCGGCCGGCGCAACGCCGTGCCCGGGGAACTGCTGGTGCGCGTCACGCCCGCGAAGACAATCGCGGAGGCGAACATCGCCGACTGAGCGGTCTCAGTCGAGGAGCTCGAGCACCTTTTCCGACGGGCGCGCGATCACCGCGCGCTCACCGACGAACACGACGGGCCGCTCCATCACCTCGGGGTGTTGTACGAGTACGTCGACGACCTGGGCGCGGGTCTGCACGTCGGCCGGGGTGAGGCCGGCGGCCTTGAACTTCGGATCGCCCGTGCGGACCAGCGCGCTCGGCTCGTCGGTGATCGCGTCGAGTATCCGTTCGATCGTGGCGCGGTCGGGCGGCGCGTCGAGGTAGCGGACGACATTCGCGTCGACGCCCCGCTCCTCGAGGATCGCAAGCGCACCCCGCGACTTGCTGCACGACGGATTGTGAAAGATCTGAACCGGTTCCATGCGTGCCGACGCTAGCAACCGCGTGTACTCGTCGCGCCGAACATCGACCGCACCGAGCGATCGCAGGTGGGGGGTCGTCCACTGCACGTCGAAGAGCGTCGCGCCGTCGAGCTTCAGGAGCTCGACCATCGCCCAGCACGCAACCTTGGACGCGTCGGTGACACGGTGGAACATCGACTCGCCCGCGAAGAAGCGACCGATGCGTACACCGTAGAGACCCCCTGCGAGCTCGCCGTCGCGCCACACCTCGACCGAGTGCGCCCATCCCATCTCGTGCAGGCGTGTGTACGCGGCGACGAAGGACTCGTCGATCCAGCCGTGCGGACGGCTTGGGTCGGCACAGCCGCGCATCACGTCGACGAACCGGAGGTTGACGGTGACGTCGAAGCCGGCGATCGCGTGACGCAGTGAACGACTGACGTGAAAACCGTCGAGCGGCAGGATGCCCCGGGGATCGGGGGACCACCACGCGAGCGTGCGCCCGGCGTACATCGGGAAGAGGCCGCGCCGGTATGCCGCGAGCAGCGTTCCCGGTGCGAGGTCGGCACCCACCGCGACGATCTCGTCGGCGCCCTCCGCGGCTTGCGCGTCAGGAAAGTCCCAGACGCACGGGAGTGGCTCGACCGGCACCGCGCGCCTTCGCTTTCGTCCTTGGCCGGGCCTACGCCAACAGGGCGCGTGCGATCTGGCCGACCTGGATCTCGTCGGTACCGGCGTAGATCTGCAGAACCTTCGCGTCGCGGGCGAGTTGCTCCACCTCGTACTCGGCCATGTAGCCGTTCCCGCCGAACAACTGCACCGCCTCCAAGGCAACCTCGATCGCGGCGCCCGCCGAGTACAGCTTCATCGCGGAGGCCTCCGACAGCGTCATCGGCTTACCGGCCTGCGACGACTCGAGGACCCGAAACACGAGGTTCTCGACGTTCAGGCGGGCGACCTCCATCTTGGCGAGCTTCAGCTGGATCAGCTGGTAGTCACCGATCGGGCGACCGAACTGCTCGCGCTCCTTGGAGTATTCGATGCTCTTCTCCAAGCACCGTTCGATGATGCCGAGCGCCATCGCCGCGACACCGGATCGCTCGATGACGAAGGTCGCCTTGCTCGCCTCACGACCACCGCGGCCGCGGAACGCCTCTTCGTTCTCGCCCAGTAGACGGTCGCGGCCGACCCGCACGTCGTCGAGGAAGAGCATGCCGGTGGGCGACGAGTGCAGGCCCATCTTTCGCAGAGGCTTCGACTGTTCGAGCCCGGGCATGCCCTTGTCGAGCACGAACTGCAACACGGCCCGATCGGCCGGCGGGTTCCCCTCGTCGAGCTTGCAGATGAACACGATCGTGTCGGCGTAGGGGCCGTTGGTGATGAAGGTCTTCGAGCCGTTCAGGAGGTATTCGTCGCCGTCGCGGCGGGCGGTCGACGCCATCTGCCCGAATGCGTCCGACCCGGAGTTGGGCTCGGTGATCGCCCAGGCCCCGATCTTGTCGAGCGTCAACAGGTCGCGCACCCAGCGCTTCCGCTGTGCGATCGTGCCCTTCGAGTTGATCGCGGAAGACGTGAGTCCGACCGAGAC